>CAZTME010000029.1:0-12505 GCA_964614795.1 uncultured Pseudomonadales bacterium
GCCGGCAATCTGAAGGCTGCCGCGCAAGAATAAGCATCCACACTTTCTAAAATCAGTTTCACCGGCACACCTTTTTTCACTTTAATATATTGAGGAGAATAGCCATTGCTTGTCACGACAATTTTCACCTCTTGAACACCATTCACTACCGGCGCAACGAATTGATCGCCCGCAGATCCAAAAACACTTGAGTATAATTTTTGCGCGGTGACCGGAAAATCCAAAACCACCGCGACGCCATTTAATCCATACAAACCAATTAAAATTAGGGTTGTAGCGGAAATTATTTTAAACCAATGTTCAAACTTCTTTTGTAAAAAACCAATGCCAAAACCTACGGCGGCCATTAACGGAGTGGTACCCAAAATAAAGCTGGTCATAACCAGCGCACCATTGAATGGACTACCCATCGACATAGCCAAAAGCATCATTCCTTGAGTAACTCCACATGGGACAAGCACGGTCAAAGATCCCAAAATTAATGGCGTAAAATAACCTTGATCGTTCATTTTTTCCTTAAACTTGTGACGCACCCAACTTGGTGGTTGAAATGAAAAATATCTAAGTAAAGGATGAGAAACAACCAGTTGCACGCCTAAAATTAGCATTAATAAACTTGCTAAAGTTTGAAAAGTTAAACTCAGCCAATCGGCGATTTGAAATGCCGAGCCGATCAGTCCCAAGAAAAAACCCAAAATGCCATACGCAACGATGCGGCCCAAAAGAAATAAGAGTATTACTTGATATTTTTGCTTCAAGCTGATCTCATTTGATAATCTGGAAATATAAGTCGCTAAAATTCCACCTTGCAAGGCCATACAACCCAAACCACCAGCAGTTAAACCAATGAGAAAGTAAAGACCGATTTCAGATTGCATATTTAATTTAAATTCATGTTATTAAATTAGACTTGTTGCGCAATAACAAAACGATTCATTTGTTCTTATTGGCGCGATAAGTCTATTTAATAGTTGATACCGATTGTGCACCTATTTATCGAGTATTTAACCTGCCTTTCAGTAAATTAGTCATCTTGTTGATTTATTATTTTTACTTAATTGCCAGTTTAAGACCATGGTGTTGGCGACCACACTCAAACTACTAAAAACCATGGCAATTCCCGCCAATGCGGGATTAAGCAAGATTCCCCAAATTGGATAAAGCAAGCCGGCCGCAATGGGAATCGCCAAAACATTATAACCAAAAGCCCAAATCAAGTTTTGACGAATTGTACGCATGGTTTGATTTGCCAGTTGAAAAACTGTTGGCAAATGCTCTATTGAAGAACCCAGCAAGGTAATTCCGGCTGTATGCTTGGCAATATCCGTACCAGCTTGAACGGCAATACCGACATCTGCGCCGGCCAAGGCCGGCGCATCATTTATTCCATCACCCACCATCGCAACCACCAAATTATTTTCTTGCAACTTTTTTATTTCACGCAACTTCTCTTCTGGTTTTAACTGTGCCATGAATTGTTCGATTCCAGCTTTTTTAGCCACTTCAGCCACAATTTTCTCTTGATCACCGGAGAGCAACCAAAGCTGAAAGTTTTTTTTAAGCTTTTCAACCGCAGACAAAGCTATGGGATGAATTACATCTTTAAGAGCGAATACCATTTTTAGTTGAGAATTTTCAACAAAAAAAACTAAAGTTGCTATCGGTATTTCAACCTGATCATGAAACTGATGGTAAGATACCGCACTTGCTTTTAACAATCTTTCCGAACCGAGTAAATATTTCTGCTTCCCATTCACGGCAGAAATACCTTGGCCGGCAATAATTTTAAAGGAGTTAAATTTTATCTTTTCACTTGCATATTGGCGAGAAAAGGTGCTTAAAACTTTAGCCAAAGGATGCTCGCTGCGTTCCTCCAGAGAATCAATCACGTTCCAATACTTCTGAAATTGATCACTCAACATCACATCTTCCAAAGTAAATTTTCCATCATGCCAAATTTTTTGCCAATCATTTTTTTTATTCAAACACCAAATTGCTTCAATTTGAGGCTTACCTTTTGTCAAAGTGCCGGTTTTGTCAAAAATTATCGCCTTAACTTGTGAAGTTTTTTCCAACTGCACCGCATCTTTGATTAAAATGCCTTTTTTGGCCGCTCCACCAATTCCCACCACCAATGCCATTGGCGTTGCCAAGCCCATGGCGCAAGGACAAGCAATAACTAAAACACCAACTAGAGCGCTAATCGCAACTTGAATAGCCTGAGAAAAATTTAAAACACCCAACAAGCCTAAACTCAACCAAAATATTGCCGAGCCAAATGCGATGATAAGCACCAGCGGGACGAAAATTGAAGCCAATTTGTCGACAGTTCTTTGCACGGGTGCTTTTGAAGCTTGTGCGTCGGAAACATAGTTAATAATCTGAGCAAGAAACGTATCTTGACCAATCTTTTTTACTTTAACCAAAATACTGCCATCGCTTACCAAACTACCGGCCACGACCTGTTTGCCAACATTTTTATTGATTGGCAGTGACTCACCGGTGATCATGGATTCATCCACGTTGCATTCGCCCTCAATTATTTCTCCATCGGCCGGCACTTTACCTCCGGCTTTAACAAGAACAACGTCATGATTTCTTAAAGCTGATAATTCGATTGTTTCAAACTCATTTCTCGAGTTCAACCTTTCAACTTTTCTGGGGAGCAATGAAATTAAGGCATTTAACGCTTGAGAAGAATCATGTCTAGCTCGCAGTTCCAGCCATCTGCCCAAACTGACAAAACCAATCACCACCAAAATCACATCAAAGTATAAGTCGGTAGCCAGTCCCCATTGCTGAATGATGCCGGGAAAGAAAACGACCAAACTACTGTAAACGTAGGCAAAAATACTTCCCAAACCCACCAAAGTATTCATTGAGGCCGGTTTACCTTTAAAAAAGTAACCAACAGCTTGAAAGTATTTTTTTCCGGCCATCACCAATGTCAAAGTAGCCATCATCCAGAGTAAAAAGCCCAACCAACTCATGGGCAGTGGCATATTTGGCCAACCCAACCAGAAACTACCAGCCTCCCAGGTCATCACGATTAATGAAAAAATTATGAAAGGTAAGATAGTGAGTGTTTGTTGTAAAGCCTCAGTTTTTTCTCGGAATAGCTTTGATGATTGTTCTAATTCATTCTCCAAAATCTGTTCCGATTTCGGCTGAGTGACATTTGTATTAAGCGAGTTTTGAACGGATGCATCAAATCGCAAGTCGTAACCCAACTCTTTGGTAATTTCTTTAATTTCTTCAGGATCAAAATTTTCGTTGATTTTTAATTGCGCTAAATTAAGCGCATAGTTAACATTAATTTCATCTATTCCTTTATTTTGTTTTAGTGCTTTTTCTATTGAATACGCGCAACTGGCACAATGCATGCCTAAAACATCTGCTTTAAGAATTTGAGTTTGAGGGCTTGTGATTTTTTTCATAATGACTTTAATCTGAAAAAACACCTAAATCCCAAGGATAAAGTTGATTGATTTGATTGCTTGTCGGCAATTTGAATGAGTGAAAAATCAATATTTTTACTTCCGGATATCATATACACAACTATTTAAGTTCATACCAATTTGTTCGCCATTCAATCAATTGTTCGCGAGATGATTGTAAAAAATTTCTGACTGCATTGGCGTCGTTTAGTACTTCTGTTCTTGAGGATTTGTATAGCACTTCTTCAGCCATTTCAATTCCCTCTTCGTGATGATTAATTAAGGCGTTTAAAATTCTTAAGTCCACATACTCATCGGAGGCACCAAAATTTGGTGTGGCTGGGTCACTCAAAATTAAATAATCCCCAAACCACTGAACTCGCCACTGATCCAATTGATAAATTAGAGAAGGTTCATCCTTCTTGATTTTTTCCGCCAGTGTTTTTAGCTCATCACGTTGAGCTAAATCTCCAATGTCATTCGCCATCAATAAAGCCGATTGATGATGTTGACGCATGGCTCGCAAATACCTTAAGTCAAGCCAATAGTCTGCAATTCCCAGATCTTGATGAGTATTATTATATTTATTTGCTTGATAAGAAGAAGAAAAACCATAACCAATCATGATGCCGAAACTCAAAAATACCAAACAAAGAGAAATAATAATTGGAATTAATACTTTAAAATTGAATTGATTTTGATTATTTTTCATAACTTATTTTTTTGATGTATTGTTTTTTACATCCACTACCACAAAAATATTGTATTTTCCCTTGATGTTTGAAGTGATAATTTGCTAAGGGAATTGAAACTTGCATGCCACAAACCGGATCGTTGGCTAAGGGCAGTATTGAAGCAATGGATGTTTTTTGAGAATTTATAAGTTTGATATCCAATTCTCTATTGGTTGAAGTTAGGGTTCTTAAATAAAGTAGAAAAGTGATCAAACGATGATCGGCAATATAGTATTTTCTTTCTTTGCCGTTTTTTTCGCTTTTAACCATATTGACTTTTCTTAAAGAAGCCAAATGTTGACTGCAGTTTGCTTGAGTTAAATTGAGCATCGACATGATTTGTGAAACCGACATTTTTTGATTATCCAATAAATAAAGTAGTTCCAAGCGTTTGGGATTGGCTAAAACCAACAATAAATTGACATCCTTTTTGAAAGGTTGCAAAGCAGAATTTAAATCTTTTTGTTTCATATTCGATATATCGAATATATATTGTTTTTAAATGTTTGTCAAGTTTTTGTTGAAGATGATTTTTGTGTTAATTTGAGAAATTTTTCATGATAATGAACTCTGATATTCTGAAGTAAAAAGGCATAAAATTAATTTTTCGCAAAGCTTGGTAAAATAATTTTGATCTATTTTGATAGATATTTACACACTTGCGATCTTTTAAATTATTAGGTAAGATTGCGCCCACGTTGTAAGATAGAAAGTGCAATCATTATGCCTAAAAACCAAAACAAAAAAGATAACGCTCCAATTAGTTACGAACAATCTAATGCCAGAGAAAAAAATGAGAGTGTTTTTTCTGAGCAGTACAATCCTTATAAATCTGAAACAAAATCAACTTCTTTACCGATAAGCACGGTGATCATTATTTTAGCATTTTTTGTCGGTGGTTTTTTTGTTGGATCTCTTTGGAAAGAAAACCAGTTGTTAAGAAGTGGCAATCAAGCCAATGTTTTGGGTGAAACCGAACAAACACCTCCCGAACCGGAAATGAATTTGGAAGCTCTGCCCGCAATTACCGATGCGGATTATGTCCGAGGCAATGCCAAGGCAAAGGTTATGTTGGTTGAGTACGGCGATTTTGAGTGTCCGTTTTGTGGCAGATTTCATCCAACCACAACGCAAATTTTAGATGAGTACAAAGACAAAATCGGTATTGCCTATCGTCATTATCCTCTGGGATTTCATCCCAATGCACAAAAAGCGGCGGAAGCGGCTGAATGCGTGGGCAAACAAAAGGGTGATGAAGGCTTCTGGACTTTTGCAGATAGTATTTTCGAAGTTACTCAAAGAGATGGACAACTTTCTGCACAAGCCATCACCGACGCCGCTCAATCTACCGGTGTTAACATGAGCGCCTTCCAAAGCTGTTTGGATAGTGGTGAAATGACAACAAAAGTCCAAGAGCAAATGAGCGCCGGTGCTTTAGCCGGAGTACAAGGCACTCCCGGTACATTCATAGTCGTGGATGGTAAAGCGGTGGACTTCATTAGTGGAGCTTTGCCCTTCGAACAGATTAAAGCAACATTGGATGGTTATATCAATTAAATTATTACTTTAATTAGTTTACAATACTCCACCTTTAAGGGTGGAGTATTTTTTTTATCATAAACTTGCAGATTATGATGTTAAACTCAATATTTTTATAGTCAAATTTTCGAAATATGCTTAAATTTTCATGATTCAAGCAACGATATTGATTTTTCAATAAGCAATCAATATGTTTTTCATTATTTTGCCACAATTCTTTGTTCTGAAATTATTCAATCTCCTACTATTCCTGCGATGTAATCAATGGTTTTTGAATCTGGAGATCTTGCAAAATTAAATCGATAATAATTTTTAACCTTGCAGGTAATCTTGACACAAAGAATCGGGCAAGTTTATAACTCAGAGAATTTCAGTCTTTTCAAACCAAACTTGATACTATAAGATACAGTCACGGAGGAATATTGTTATGCAAATTACTAAACAAGAGTTATCCAGATCTGTGGACGTACTTTTTAACATTTACTTGGCTATGGCCATGATAACTTTAATATTTGGTTTGGTCTTAGTGTTTTGGCCAAATTTAACTATCGCAGCCACCCTTTTAATGATTTCACTATTTACCGGAGCTTGGGGAACATTTTTATTTGCCGACGCTTGGCAAAGCAAAGGCAGAGGAGAATCATGGATTTGGCAAACAATTGGCGGCCTACTTTCCTTTGGAGTCATGATTTTTATTTTTCTGCAACCGGCTTCAGCTGTCATTACCACAACCCTGATTATTGGAGCGTGGTTTTTCTTCACCGGAATTATCAAAATACTCGATTCGGTAATTAATAAACATCTTGTTCAATCATTGTTTTTATCAATTTTATCCGGGGCTGTTTTAATTATTATTGGCTTGTTTTTCTTTCGCCATCCCGAATCGGCTTTAGCAACTTTTATTAGCGTTTTGGGATTTTTTCAATTAATTGCAGCCGTCATTATGTTTTTGCAGGCTTTTGCTGTGAAAAAAGAGGTTGAAAAAGAACTACTCCTGAAGGATTGAAATTTAAACTATAAGACTGATGATTTAAGACTGATCTTATTGTGCTAAACTTCAATTAGTTATAAAATATCATCATGGATTCAACCGATCAAAGCCTGAAAAAGGAATCAACAACTTCTATCAATGAAATTGCTCCAGAACCAAAAAGTGAGGAGTCGGTTAAGAAAGTTCCCGCTCCCTCTAGAAGTAATGTTGGTAATAGCAGTCCTCGCCAAGCGTCTCAAAGAACAACAACTCACCCAACCGCCTTCACCACTCATTTGGAGCCCCAATCAAGCAAAGTTGGCACTTACGTTAGTATCGGCGCAATCGTGGTTTTGATTATTTTATTGATTTTTCAAATTATTTCGAAAAATAATATCAGCGCTCAACTACGACAAGCAAACAAAGACAACGATGCGCTCAGCGCCAGAGTGGCAGAATTGGAAACACAAATTAGCGCATCAACAACTAACACCACTCAATCTTCCTCTGATAGTTCTACTCAACCAATTAATGATAGTTCAAACTCACTATGGTCAGCCACACCGGGGAGTTCAACTCAAAATTTCTATACCGTGAGATATCACAACAATGTTCGGCAACAAATTGGTCAATTTTTATTGATCGGCAGTGATACCAATATTGATTTGGTCTATTTAAGAGGCAATGGTGGTACTGGAGAAAATGCCGAATTAGCCATCTTCAATATTGATGATCCGAATTTACTTACCGAATCTACTCGACCGCTGGCAACCAAGTTATTCGATGCCAGCAAAGTACCTTCCGATGGGCAACAATTTGCTTTAAAGCTGGATAAACCGATTAAATTGGAGGGTGGCAAGCGTTATCTATTTGCGATTAGACCCAGCAACTCGTCAGCTCAAGTCAGCATTGGTTTTACTCAGAGTGATACAATTGGTGGATCCGCGTGGATTCACTCTATTGCTCGTGACAGTGTCGGTAATGCCTTGTCAGACAAACCCGCTTGGCATCACTTACCCAGTGCAGACATGCAAATTAGTGTCGGTAGTAATAATTAGTTTATTTCACCAACGCATTTTGACCATTAAGCCTATGCTATTTTGCTCGACAAGTCCAATATAAGCCAAGAAACAGCGCTGCTAATGTGAAACAACTCTAATAACTAACCCAACAATCCCAAGAGATAATCACCATAACCACTTTTTAAAAGCGGTTGAGCGATTTTTTCAAGCTGATTTGCATCAATATAGCCCATGCGAAAAGCCACCTCTTCAATACAGCCGATTTTCAAACCTTGTCTTTCTTCAATGACTCTAATAAATTCTGAAGCTTGCATGAGAGAAGCAACCGTACCAGTATCCAGCCAAGCTGTGCCTCGATCAAAAACAGCTACTTGAAGGGAATTGTTTTCCAAATACCATTTGTTGACATCGGTAATTTCATACTCCCCCCGAGCGGAAGGTTTTAAGTTTTTCGCCACTTCAATTACCGAATTATCATAAAAATATAAGCCTGGAACAGCAAAATTGGATTTGGGTTGAGTGGGTTTTTCTTCAATTGAAATCGCTTGATTATTCTCATCAAACTCGACTACGCCATAACGTTTGGGATCGGCAACATGATAGGCAAAAATTGTACCTCCCTGAGGGGAATTGTGCTGCTGAAGAAGTGAGTCCATTCCCACACCATAGAAAATATTATCACCCAAGATAAGTGCCACCGAATCATTACCAATGAATGACTCACCTATAACAAATGCTTGAGCCAAACCATTAGGTTCTTCCTGAATTTCATAACTAAAACGGCAACCGATATTTGAGCCATCCCCCAACAAACGCTGAAATGCCGGCATATCGTGAGGAGTAGCGATAATTAAAATGTCATTAATACCTGCCATGAGCAAAGTGGAAAGCGGATAATAAATCATTGGTTTGTCATAAATTGGCATTAACTGCTTACTCACCGCCAAAGTGATTGGATATAAGCGAGTGCCAGACCCCCCCGCTAAAATAATTCCCTTCATAAAAACCTTTCTGTGTGCATAAGTTATAAAAAATTCCCTAAAGAAAATCAATTATTGCATTTCAGGATAAAATTCTTTCAGATCAATTGATAAATCAAACCAACGATCTTGAAATTCGGGCATAATTTTGTAGATATCATATCCTAACATACCATCATCATAAAAGACTTGATCTAGTATTTGATATTGAGGCGGAGGATTACAGGTGTCTTTGTGAGGAAAACGTTTCATTAAAATATACTCAATTTTGTTTTGCCTTAGGAATTCTTCTACATTGTCTTTTTCACAGAATCTATTCAAATAAAATCGATTGCCAATACGAAATTCTTTAGCTTTAAGTAAGTATTTTTCTGAAGATTCTATGCCAATTTCTCTCACATTTTCACCCGCGTAAAGATAGGCATAGAGAAAATTGGCTTCATCGTGATCCATCACCAAACTAGCTTGAGGCGCATTGGTATTAATCCATTCACCTAGTTTTTCTCCAGCTCTGGAGCGATTGTGGACATTAGCAAAATTCAAATGGCCAAAATAAAAAACTAAAAAATGTGAAAAGGAAAAAATTATACTAGCAACAATCAAACTTAAAAATCCTAAAGATAGCCACTCCGATTTGGCATACCACTTCATTTTAAGATTAGTCCTTAATAACCAATATAATTGAGTTAATCCAACCGCGGAAGCCATTTGCCAATATGGTGTGGCAAAAACTCCTCTTTGAAAGTTGGGAAAATCATCTATGGTAAGAAAGGTGGGAATTAAACTCACTCCGGTCATTAAAAATAAGACTCCGCCGATTAATCGATACTTAATTTTGTCTTGATTAATGAAAAGTACGGCAACCATTAAAGCAACTATAAAACCTAAGTACTCGGCAAGAGTAATTGGACCAACATTAGGCACTTGATAACGAATGGGTTTGTTTAGTTGAAATAAGAGCACTTGAGGATTGGTGAATTCTAAAATTTGTTGAAGTAGCACTCGGCCATTTTCGGTAATTTGATTAAAAAATAAACGCGTCATGAAAACAGGCATGCCACTTTGACCCGAACGCGTGATATCCAAATAGGTGTTGCTTTTGACTAATTCACTACTCAAGATTGTTGTTTCTTCGTATCTTCCTTGAGCAAAGGGAGTTGACAACAGGATTAAAAATGGAAAAATGCCGTAAGCAAGAAGCATCAAGAATGTGGTAACTAAAGCTTTTTTAGGAATAATAAATAAACTGCGAGCAATGATTACCACACCAATGACTAAAAGCGGCATGGTTAATCGTGAAGTGAAGTAAGTAAAATAATTCAGAATCATTAATCCATAGCCAATGAGCCACCAAGTGCTCATGAGGAAAAAAATCATCAACCGACTTTTCTTTTTCCATTGATGATTTAATGAGAAAAAACGTAATCCTTCAAAAATAACCACCAAAACGATTAGGGTTACCAGCGAGTCAAAAATAACACTGGAAGAAGCTCTGGTCATGACAATATTCCAAGGAGAGAAAGCGAAAAGAAGCATAAAGATTAAGATTAAAAATTGATTTTTAGTCCAACGCCATAATAGCCAACCGGCCAAAATACTTGTCATTATGGACGCAATGGCAAATGGCAAGCGAAAATTCGCGGTGTTAGCAGGTAAAAAATTTAAGAAAAAACTTAATATGTAAGGATGAAAAGAAGAAACATGATCACCCCACATATCTACGGTTAAACTCCATTTATCACCATAAATATTTTCGCCAAACTTCTTCATTAGCATGGCATTGTATGCAAACCATGCCTCATCTTGATGCATGCCGGCGGGAACTGTACCAAGCTGCCAAAATCTGAGAAAGAAGGCTAGCAAAAAAATTAATAAAAAAGCACTAAAATAAAGCCATTTAATCCTATTCATACAAGTTAATCTTAATCTTCTTTCAATAATAAAAATACTTGTTTAAACACAAATATAAAGCGCAACTGACTACTCAGCTATCGTTGAGTATATTGTTCTTTATACATATCTAGCGCAGTCAAAAATAAAGAAGCAATAATTGGTCCGAATAAAAATCCCCAAAAACCGAAAAACGAGATTCCTCCTAGTGCGGAAAATAAGGTTACAATTGCCGGCAACTTTGATTCACCCTCTTTCAAGATAATCGGCCTGATAATGTTATCTACGGTGCTTATAACAAACATACCCCAAGCCATCACAACCAATCCTTGAATCCAATATCCAGTTACTAATAAACCTATGCCTAAGGGAATCCAAATCATTCCCGACCCCAGTGGCAAAAATGAAACAAAAAACTGCAAAACACCCAAGAGGGTTGAAAATGGCAAACCCAAAAATAAATAAAGAATCCAACCTAAAAATCCTTGAACAGTTGCGATGATAATCAAACTTTTCATAGTTGCTTTTGTCACAGCTTCAAATCGAGCTACGAACTTGGCGTGCTTTTTTGTATCCATGGGATTGAGTAATGACAATTCATTAAAAAAGGTTGATTTAGCCGGAAACAAATAAACCAAAGTCACTAGAAAAATGATGATATTAATCACCATTTGAATACCGCCGCCAATTAGTGGAAATAAATTATTACTCACGACAACGCTGATATTTTTAATTGATGATAAGGCTAAATCAATAATAATATCTTCATTCAAAATGATCGTGGATCTTACTAAGGCCAAGTTATCCGGAATGAGTGATAAATAATCTCTGAACAACTTGCTTAAGGCATTTTCATTGGTTAAAAAAGTGTTTTGCAATTGAGTGATAAATTGAGCCGCCTGAACAGTTGCCGTAATTATCACCAAAACAACCGGAATGACAATTAAAAGTGTGATTAATAAAGTAGTAAGAGCACTGGCAAAATATGTATTTTTTGCTTTTTTCTCGATCAATTTAAATAAAGGTTCAAAGAGTAAAACAAAAACCAAAGCTAAAAAGAAGATCATGATAAATGGCTGGATAATCAAAAAAGTAGCAATTCCAAGCACGATTGTTAACAATCCCAAAGCCAAATTTCCTTTATTTTTTTTTAAAAACTCGCTAATAAATGACATATTTACTTATTTTTTTAATATTTACTCTGGTAAAGTAGTTGGAGAAGCGGATATCACGCCTTCGCATTTCTCTTCATACAGTCTTAAACATTTTTGCAAAGGTTCGCACCAAACATAACCACTTTGCACCTCACACCCTTTATCCGATGATAATTGATCAACTACTGCTGGAGAACTTGGCAGAGATGATTTGCCAAAGATTGATGACAAGAAAAATCCCATAATTGATAATGCAATACCCGAAAAGAAAATAACCATTAAGTATTTTTTTTCTTGATCTTCTAGTAAATTAGCAACAAATCTTGGATTTTTCATTTTTATAGTATAGCAAACCAAACAATAAAATATTAACTTAAACTCTTAATATAGCCGGCAATTTTAGATCTTAATTTATCAATCGATTTATTGTTTTTTGCAGAAATAAACAATGTATTTTGGTCAATTTTTTGAGCGATATCTTGTTGTTTCTTTAATGAAAGCAGATCAGTTTTATTAATTAATGTGATAATTTTTCCTTGAACATTAAAGCTTTCAAGCACTTTTGCAACAATTTGATGTTTTTCTAACCAATGTTCATCCGCTCCATCTATTACTTCCAAAATTAAATCTGCATAAATCGATTCTTCAAGAGTTGAGCGAAAAGTTTCCAGTAATGAAGGGGGTAAATCTTTGATAAAACCAATAGTATCCGAAATTAAAATCGGAGTTTTGCCGGTTCTGGGATTTATTCTGCCAGTGATACTATCTAAAGTGGTAAA
>CAZTME010000030.1:0-12133 GCA_964614795.1 uncultured Pseudomonadales bacterium
AATTGTGGCTACGGGAGTTATGATTGCTGTGGGTTGGTGGAGCTTGACTTTTTGGAGCACTTCTTACCTTTGGTTTATCTCAGGAATTTTTGTTGTTGGTGGTGCTTATTTACTGACTTTATTAGCTTTAGACTATAAAATGTTATTTAAACAAATTAGTAGTGTGCTTCGTGTGGCAACTTCATAATATGTCAACAAATAAACTTCCTCTCACCGGTATTATTCATGCCAAAAATGCTCAAAAAGATATTGAGGGTGCCATAAAAAGTTTAGATTTTTGTGATGAAGTACTGGTGGCCGATATGCAAAGTACTGACCTAACTGCACAGTTGGCAAAAAATGCCGGAGCCAAAGTCATTGAGGTGGACAATTACGAATTTGCCGATCCGGTGAGACAACAAATGATTGAGTTGGCCTCATACCAATGGGTTTTTGTTTTAGATGCGGATGAAAGAGTGCCGGCAAAATTGGCATCAATGATTGAAGAATTGATGAGCGATGCTAATATTTCAGCCTATGCCATACCAAGAAAAAATCTTATCTTTGGTCATTGGCTGGAACATGCCGGCTGGTGGCCGGATTATCAAGTCAGACTTTTCCAAAAGTCAAAAGTAAAGTGGCCACCAACTATTCACACTCACCCTGTTATTCAAGGAGAAAAAAAAGAGTTGCCTGCCAGTAACGAAATAGCACTTATTCATCAAAATTATTCAGATATAACCTCATTTATTGAAAGACTCAATCGCTATACGAGTATTCAAGCAAGAGAAAATTCATCAGCTTCAATGCAGTTGGGACTTAACAATCTACTCTCAACTTTTGCGGAAAGAGCCATTTTTCACGAAGGATGGAAGGATGGTAAAGTTGGCTTGCAGGTGAGTTTATTGCAAGGAATTTATGACGCAGTTGTGAGCATGAAGCAAGGGGAACTTGACAATTCTATAAAAAATAGTGGTGAAGCCAGAAATAATCAAGAGAGTATTTTATCTCTGGAATTAACGGAAGCTATCAAAACTCTTAGTTATTGGCGAGCAAATTATGAAATTCAAAGAAGTCGCGGTTGGCAAAAATTTTATTGGCGAATGCGCCGTAAATTAAAAATTTAATTCTTCAGGTATAATAGCTTTGTGACTCACGATATTTCTCTAATTATTGTTAACTACAATCAAGCCAAATTAACATTGGCTTGTTTGGAGAGCGTTTTAAAAATGAGGACCGGTGATCATGTCTTGCATGTTTTGGTTGTTGATAATGGTTCGCCGGACGAGTTGAAAATTCCCAAAAAGATTCTCAATCAAGGAGTTTCATTGTTGCGCAGTGACGCGAATCTTGGATTTACCGGTGGAAATAATATGGGGATTCACGCCGCTTTAGAGAGACATAACTCTGATTTCATTTTTTTGTTAAATAATGACACGATTATTCATGAGAATTCTTTATTGGAAATGTTAGGTTATGCTCAGGCTCATCCCGATGCCGGGATAATTTCTCCAAAGATATATTTTTATCCGGGAGATGAGTTTCACAAAAAACAATATAGTAAAACTCAAAAAGGAAAAGTTATCTGGTTTGCCGGGGGTGCGATTGATTGGAGAAATTTGGATACTTTTCACAAAGGTGTAGATGAAGTCGACAGGGGTCATTTTGAAATGCAAGATCAATCGGAATTTGCCACCGGTTGTGCCTTGTTAATTCGAAGAGAAACCGTTGAAAAAATTGGCTTACTGCGTAAAGAGTATTTTCTTTATTACGAAGATGCGGATTGGAGCATGCGAGCCAAACAATTTGGGTATGATTTGGGTTTTTGTGCCAAGGCTCAAGTTTGGCATCATAACGCCGGCTCTTCCGGCGGAGCAGGTTCTTCGGTTCATATCTATTATCAAACTCGCAATCGCTTGTTGTTTTTCTGGCGTTTTGGCAATTGGAGAGTGAAAATGCGCGTTCTTAGATTTGCCTTTGAGCTTTTACTTACCGGCGAGCGATTGCAAAGAATGGGAGTTCTTCATTTTTTTATGCAACGTTTTGGCAAGCAACCAATTACATAAGTGGAGTCGGCAGTGTATAGTAAAGTTGGTGAAGATTTTTCATTATGAAAGTTTTTCCAGTTTCAGCCATTATTCTTACTCGCAACGAGGCGGAAATGATCCAGGCTTGCTTGGACACTCTCAAATGGTGTCAAGAAATCATTGTAGTTGATGAAAATAGTACGGACCAAACAACTTCAATCGCCCAGGCTAGCGGAGCAGAAGTTTTTCAATCGCAAGAAACTTCTTTTGCTTCACGTCGAGAATTGGCTATAAAAAAAGCTACTCAACCATGGATTTTATATATTGATGCCGATGAACGAGTAACTCCGGCACTCATGAGTAGTATTGTCAATAATTTAAATAATGCGGATATGGCAGTGGGCTTAATTAATCGCGTCAATTTCTTTTATGGTCAAAGAATGACGGCCGGGGGTTGGACTGAACCGGCTATTCCCAGGTTGTTTAGACAATCGGCTTTACAAGGTTGGACCGGAGCAATTCATGAATCACCTAAATTTCAAGGTTCAGCAAAAAAACTAAGTGGAGAGTTATGGCATTTTACTCACCGCTCCGTTGAATCGGGTTTGTTAAAAACTGTTGCTTGGACTCCCATGGAAGCCGATTTATTAGCCGCCAACTTGTCTCATAAAGTTGGAGCATTGACGGTGTTGCGCAAAGGTTTAGGTGAATTCATGAGAAGAGTATTTTGGCACAAAGGATACAAAGATGGCGAAACTGGTGTCATGGAAGGAATAATTCAAGCAATCAACCGCATGTTGGTTTATATTCAGGTTTGGGAAAGGCAAAAACATCCTCCCATTGCTCAACATTATCAACAATTGGAAAAAGAAATCTATCAACAATGGCAAAAACAACAATCATGAAGATTGGCTTGTATTCTCCCTATTTTCCTCAACATTTTGGTGGAGGCGAAAAACATCTTTTGGCTGTAGCCTTGGCATTAGTAGATCAAGGATTGGCGGTAACGATTTGTTTCAATGGACAGGGTAATGAACGAATCGAAGAAATTGTAAGTAAGTATGAAAATTATTTCGGATTAAATTTAAAGAAAATAAATTGGCTAATTATCAAACCAAGTATGATGGGCTTGATTGGCAGATTAAAATGGCAAAAGCAGTTTGATATTTGGTATCTAGTCAGTGATGGTTCTATTCCCTTATCAATTAATAAAAAAACAATTTTGCATGTTCAAATACCTTTTACTCATAGCTTGAATTGGTGGCAAAAACTCAAATTGGCCAATTGTGAAATTCAAGCTAACTCGGTTTTTACGGCACACTGTTTGAGTAAAGCGTGGCAAATTTCTTCTCCTAACGTATTACATCCCAGCGTTGATGATGAATTTTACAATGTTGAATCTTCAAATCGAAAAAACATTGTTAGTATTGGGCGTTTTTTTACCCAGTTGCACAGTAAGCGTCAAGACGTTTTAATTCAAGCTTATAAATTATTATTTGAAAAATTGAAAGATAAAACTCCGCCTTTAGTTTTAATTGGTGCTGTTGAAGATGAAGAATTTTTTGCCAGATGTCAGAGTTTGGCTGAAGGTTTAAATGTACAATTTCTGACCAAAGTGGATAAATCTGAATTATTAAAGCAATTAAGTTTGGCGCTTGTTTATTGGCACGCAGCCGGCTATGAAATAGATGAAAAAACTCATCCAGAAAAAGTAGAGCATTTTGGCATGAGCACCGCCGAGGCTATGGCAGCCGGCTGCGTGCCAATGGTCATCCCCAAAGGTGGTCAACCAGAAGTAATCGGCCAAGAATTTCTGAATTGGAGTTGGCAAGAACCGGAAGATTTGGTAAACACTACTCTTAAATTTTTATCATTACCCGAAACTGAAAAGAGCCAATTAAGCAAGCTGGCTAGAACACATTCACAACAATTTAATCAAGATCACTTTAATATAAATGTTGCAAATTTATTTCAACTTGAGAAAAATTCGGTGATTAATCCCAATCAAACAAACCGCAAACTATCTTCAACCGACAAATCAGTTGATAGCAATCAAGAAATTTCGACTGTTAATAATATAAATAAATTGTCTGCAGTTACTACCTTGTCAACCAAATCAAGTATGGTAGACGTTGGCAATCATGCACAAAGAGCACCTGTTTCAGTAATCATTCCGATTTACAACGGCTTAATTTTGCTAAAAAAAAATTTACCAAGTGTGTTATCCCAATTATCTTCAAAAGATCAGTTAATTTTAGTCGATGATTGCAGTACTGAACCAATTTTGGAATGGGTGAAGTCTCAAGCAACTGGGTGGCAAAATTTTACTTCTGAAGAGCGAGCTTTTTCTGAAAGAACGGCATCGGCCAATTTTGTTAGTTCTTTTTGCGCAACAATTGGCAAAGTGCCGCTGATTTTTCTACAATTGAAAATAAATCAACGATTTGCTAAGGCAGTGAATACGGGCGCATTGTTTGCCGCTAATCCATATTTATTGTTACTTAATTCGGATGTGCAATTAACCAATAATGCTGTAGAGTCTCTTTCTGTCAATTTTCAAACGAAAACAAATTTATTTGCCGTCGGTTGCTTGGAAAAAGAAGAAATATCAAGCTTAACCGGCAAAGAAATTTTGGGTGGAAAAAATAAAATTTGGTTTGAAAAAGGCTTGTTTGTTCATTCCCGAGCCAGTGAGTTTAGTCATGGTGAAACCGGTTGGGTGAGTGGGGGTAGCGGCTTATTTGATAAAGAAAAATGGCAAGTTTTGGGTGGTTTTGACCCAATTTTCTACCCGGCATATTGGGAAGATGTTGATCTTTCATTTAGAGCGAAAAAGCAAGGTTGGCAAGTACTTTTTGAACCAAAAGCGGTTGTTTTACACAAACACGAGAGCACCAATAAAGAAGTTTTTTCAAACTCAAAAATTCAAAAATACAGTTTTGCTCATCAATTATTTTTCACTCAAAGACATGCAAAAGGTTGGCAAGTTTTTGCCTATTATTTTTGGCAACCCTATTGGTGGTGGCAAGTAAGAAAGCTACATAACTCAACATGAAAATTTTATCTTCACTAAAAGTTGCTCTATCTACTTGGCCATGTTCTCGTTGGCAATCAATCATAATTTTTTTACTGATTATCGTGGGAATGTTGGTAAGAGTTTGGCAATTTGGTGAGTTGCCAAAGGGATTAACTTGGGATGAAGCAGCCATTGGTTATAACGGTTGGTCGGTAATCAATTATAGAAGGGATGAGTGGTTGGATTTTTTGCCAATTTCTTTTCGATCGTTTGGTGATTACAAGGCGCCATTAGCAATTTATATCAATGGCATTTTTACCAGTGTTTTTGGTATTTCACATTCAAGTATTCGTTTGCCTTTTTTATTATTTAGTTTTGTTGCGATTATGTTTTGGTTAATTTTTTTATGGCAATTAAATTTAAGAAAGATCATTAGTAATTGGGGAGTGGTGGTTGGTGTTGGTCTTTTTTCTCTTTCCCCATGGCACGTTCTATTTTCTCGCACCGGTTTTGAATCGGGCATTGCATTATCTTTAATCATGATGAGTTTGGTTTGGATAATGTTTTACTGGAATACGAAAAAATGGTGGTGGTTAATTTTGCTCGCATCAAGTTTGGCACTTAGTTTATATGCCTATCACAGTGCCAAAATAGTAATTCCCTTGCTCATGTTGTCTGCCGGAATTTGGTTTGGTTCTTATTGGCGCGACTCATTTAATATTAAAAGAAAACAAACTTTGTTATCCACAGTTCTATTTTTCTCAACTTTTTCCTTGTTGCTTATACCTTTACTACTTGATTCATTATTGGGACAAGGAGCAACGCGAGCCAACAGTCTGGTAATTTTTCAAGACATTTTAATCGAGGAAAAAATTGAAATAATGACTCACAGCGTCGTTTCGTCTCTCAGTCCCGGTTTTTGGTTGTTTGGCTATGGTGACTCTTTACGTCATGTAACTGGCAAATACGGTCCGCTTTCACCCGCCTCTCTATTTTTATTAATAATTGGTTTAATTTTATCGCTTAAAAATTTGTTTGTGGTGTTACGAATAAAAAAAATTAAAATTGAAAAGAGAATTCAAGGATTTTTGATTTTCTGGTTGGGAATTGGTCTTTTGCCGGCTTTTTTATCTCAGGATGCGCCACACGCGAACAGGACATTATTGGCTTTGCCGGCTATTTATATGCTTGCTGTCATTGGTTTTGAGTGGTTGTTAAAACAATCAAAAAACGTAAAAAAAATGATTATTTCATTAATAATTCTTATTGAAGTAGGATTTTTTGCTTTATTTTTACTTGATTATTTTGGAGCATATCAAATTCGCGGCAGTCTTGCTTTTGCTCAAGGATATGACGAAGTTTATCAAATTTCCGCCAGAGCGGAAAAACAAGAACCACCTTTTGAGAAAGTGGAAAATATTTACATTTCTTCCAAATTGGGACAGCCCTACATTTACGCACTTTTGTATTTGAAAGTTAGACCAATTGATTACCACTCAGGAAGATTGGTGAGATATTTATTTCCCGATGAAATTACCGTTGGTGATTTGAGTAGAAAAAATGCATTATTAATTTATTCGGTTAAGGATGACGTACCGGTTGTTCCGCAAGGGGTGATTTCCAATCAAGCCGGTGAACCTTTGTGGTTTTGGTATGTCACCGATGCAGGTGAGTAAGTATTGCGTGACAACTCAATTCTCAAAAAAAATTGCTGATGATGATTTTAATCCTCGACTTGTTATTTTTAACAATGGTACAATTCTTTTTAGAGTTTATAAAAATATGTCAAGTATGCTTTCGGTTGTTTTGGCTGTTCATAATGAGGAAAATTCTTTGGCGGCCTGCTTGCAGGCCGCCACTCAAGTGGCTGATGAATTAATCATTGTTGATGGTGAATCTACCGACAATTCATTAACCATAGCCAAACAATTTGGGGCTAAAATTATAGAAACAACCAATAAAGCCAATTTTCACATCAATAAACAACTGGCTATAGATAATGCTCAATACCCCTTAATTCTTCAACTTGACGCCGATGAAGTTCTCGATTCGGAGCTTATTGAGTGGTTAACTGAATTAAAAAATTACGATAATTCACCAGAATTTTCTCAAATTTCCGCTTGGCAAATCGCCAGAAAAAATTATTTTTTAGGTCGCTGGCTTTCCAAAGGTGGCCAATATCCCGACTACGTGATCAGAGTGTTTCGGAAAGGTCTCGCCAGCCTACCAATGCAAAACGTCCACGAACAAATGCAAGTGGATGGTCAAGTTGGAACAGCCCAAGGACATTTAGAACATTTTGCTAATCCCAGCTTTGCAATTTACATGAAGAAATTTATTCGTTACACCAAATTTGAAGCCGATCGTCAGTTTCAATCACAACAAAAACTATCAATTTGGCAATATTTTATTTGGAAACCAGTTTCAACTTGCTTCTCATTGTTTTTTCGCCATCGAGGCTATGTGGATGGTATGGCAGGATTTGTTTTTGCAGTCATGAGCTCTTTACATCATCCTTTTGTTTGGTTGCAATGGAAAGAACATTTTTATGTCGACCAATAAACCAAATATAGGATTAGTAACGACTCCTCTTAGCTCCGGCCATAGTATTAGAGGTATTGGTAATTACACTCGTTTTTTACTTTCCACTTTAGAAAAAGAAAGTGAAATTTCTCTTCAGCCAGTCCTCGATTTGAAACAAATTAAAGATCTTGATTTAATTCATTATCCTTTTTTTGATTTATTTTTCTCCACCCTGCAAATACCTTCCAAACCTATTGTGGTGACGATTCATGATGTAATTCCTTTGCAGTATGCCCAAGCATATCCGGTTGGTTTCAGAGGTAAGTTTGCACTTTGGCAGCAGAGTCGCAAATTAAAAAAAGTGAAAAAAATTATTACGGATTCATATTACTCAAAAAAAATGATTGAACAATTTTTAAAACAGCCCGAAGCAAAAATTCAAGTTATTCCACTTGCCCCCAGATCGGATTTAAACATTATTTCTAATAACAAAGCTTTTAAAAATCGTCAAAAACTTAAGCTGCCAAGTAAATACCTCCTGTATGTAGGAGATATTAATTACAACAAAAATCTTATTTCCTTAATTAAGAGTTTTCGTTACTTGCCTGATGATTTGCATCTTGTTTTACTTGGCTCTCAATTTTTTCCACACGATATTCCCGAATGGGAAAGTTTAGAGCGCACTTTGGCCGCCACCAACATTACTCACAAAACTCATTTTTTAACTTCCATCAAAGTAGATGAGGTGGAACTTTTGGCCAGTGTTTATGCGGGAGCGCAGTGTTATGTTCAGCCTTCGCTCTCGGAGGGTTTTGGCCTGCCTGTATTGGAAGCGCAAAAATGTGGCGTGCCTGTTGTTTCCAGCAATACCGGAGCACTAATGGAAATAGGTGGTGAAGGCACGATTTTTGTCGATCCTACCGCTGAAGGCTTGGCCAAAGGTATTGGTTCCGTTTTGCAATTATCCACCGATGAACGCAATAACATTATTTCTGCGGGTTTAAAAAATCAAGCTAAGTACACCTGGGAAAAAACCGCTAAATTGACTATGGCTGTGTACTTGGAAGTGCTTGCACATGAAAAAAATAATTAATTGTGAAATTAAATTTACTTTGATAACAGGCTTTATCTGGTTTTTCTTCATTATTTCTTCTCTTGTATTTGTCTGGAATTTTTTTCCATATTTACCCGAATTTCCTTACTCCGGTCGTTTAAAAGAATATGTTCCAATGTTGGGAGTGATTGCTCAATTTGATGGCGTACATTACTTAACCATCATTGAGAACGGTTATTTGGGTACCGGTTTAATTCAAGCATTTTTTCCAATTTATCCATTTTTGGTTAAATTAGTTTCTCTTAATAATCCATATTGGCCGGTAATTGTTCAGTCCGCCTTTATCACAAATATTATAATTTTTATAGGTATTGCCTTGATTTTTCCTCAATTTATTCGGCAGAGCCTTAATCATTCTGCAAATTTAAAATGGTTTTGGTTGTCGCTCCTGCTGTTTCCCACCAGCTTTTTTTTAATTATGCTTTATTCGGAAGGACTTTTCTTCCTTCTAATGTTGCTGTTTTTTATCGCAATTTTTCAACAAAAATGGTGGGTTGGAGCTTTGTTGGCGGGTCTTGCCAGTGGTACAAGATTGATTGGTTTATTTTTCTTACCGGTTTTATTGTTTGAGTGGTTTTTCACTTGGTTCAACAAAGGTGATCGCAATCTCTCTTGGTGGTTATTTGCTGATTTGTGGTTGTGGATAAAAATGAATTTTTTCCAAATTATTGTTATCAGCTTAATCTCTTTGAGCGGTTGGCTGATTTATTCCGGATATTTATGGATTACTTTTAATGATCCCCTTTATTATTTTCATGTTCAAGAAGAGTTTGCGGTAGGTAGATCGGAAGAAATTGTGCTTTTACCTCAAGTGGCTTTCAGATATTTGAAAATGATGGTATATTCGGATTTTTCTAATGCTTATGTGGTGATGTTGGAAGAAGCCTGGCTAAGCTTTTTAGCTGTTCTGGCTTTATTTTTCTCTTGGAAATTGGTTAAACCTTCAATTTGGCTTTTTTCTTTTTTGAGCTTCATTTTGCCGACATTGACCGGCACATTTACCAGTATGCCTCGCTACTTATTGTTAATGCCGGTTATTTGGTTGGTGCTTGGCTATTGGGCAAGTAAACATCAAATAATAAGATGGGTTATTCTGGGTACTTCATTTTTTGTTTTACTAATTAATCTTTACTTTTTTGGTCGGGGCATATGGGTGGCGTAAGTACATAATCACTTGGAAATGGAGTAATACTAAACATACAAACTTATTTTCGCGTCTAGATTTATCAATTAAACGAGGTGCAAATGAACACGCCAGCCGGCATATTAGTAATTATACCGAAAAGCCACTGGCATCAGCACATTTAATGAAGCAGATCTACAAGCTGTTGTGGCGAAAATCAAACGTGTACTCAGAAAAATTCTAGTCTATAAATGCTCATAAATTATTTGATTTTAATTAAAAAAAATCAGAATATAATGATGTAGTTTCAGTTTTTTATAAATAACTTGATAATTAATCCTTGATTATTTATTTCAATCACTATAATCTTAATGTTGAGGATGAACCTATTTAATAGTTCTTATTTGGAAGAAAATTTTTTTTTGATTGATCATCTTGAACTTGATCGTATTTAGGGATTTATGTCAAACGAAGATGTAGTTTTTGAAAAAAAATTGGGCAAGGGGACGAATAATAATGTCGGTGCAGTTGTTTTAGACACTCTAACAACAGGAGAAGATTTTAGATCAGTCGATGAATTCATAATAAAATACGGACAGATAGGCTGGAATAATACACTTGTTTTGAGACTGTTATCATCCTTAGATAACTCTGGTCAAGAATTGAGTGTTGATCAACTAATGATTATTGTAAATAGATCAAACTGGGACATCAAAGTTTGTCAAAAAGCAGTTTCACTCTTAAAACCAGAACTGTCAGTAGAACATTTTTTTGAAATTGCCAAACATACTAGATGGAATGAGGAAATAATAAATCAATTATTTTCAAGTTTGTCAGAAGGTTTTTCATTTCAGAATATTCAATATTTAGGAGAGCAACTATATTGGGAAGATTCATTAGTAAGAAAATTCTTTAGTCTTTTAAAGGATAACTTAACATTCGAACAGGTTTTAATTATTGCTGAAAATTCAGGATGGAGAATTGATGTTATATCTGGTGCTTTAAATTCACTACAGGAACCTCTTTCTTATGAACAATTTTTAGATATTTCAAGAAAATCCAACTGGAATACATATTGTGTATATCACTACCTAAAGCATTCAAAATTTTCAATTTCTCATAAACAATTTTATCAGCTATTAAACTTGGTGGATAATCCAGTATATGTTTCTTCTGTAGCCTATAAACTAATTGATAAACCGTTTTCTTTGGATGAAATCGTTGATTTTGTAATCAGGTATAATCTTGATACTTACGAAAGCTTTTTTTTATTGAATTCTAATCAGGAACTTATTTCCGTAGAAAAGTTCTATGAACTTGCAGAAAAAGTAAATTGGAACAAGAGTTTTACATTCATTTTACTGAAAAGATTGAATTCTTTCTTAGACTTTGAACATTTCATTTTTATAGCCGAAAAATTAGAATGGGAACCGTATTTTTTAGATAAATTGATGCTAATGACTAATCAACCATTTACAAAAGAGCAAATTATAGAGCTTATTTCTGGGGAGTATTTTGTCGATGATAAATTATTAAGTCAATTAATTTTTTCATACTTCGCTAAACCGGGGGTTGACCGCGAGGAGATCTTTGAAGCTTTAAAAAGACAAAAAAGATTGTTGCTCATATTTCAGAATTTTGAATTTTTTGATTTTATAAATGTTGATTTTATTTATGATGTTTTAAAAAATAAACCATTCAAATATCCAATTGTTATTGAAAACTTTTCGAACATACCAAAAAATTTTTATGAAGGAATTATTGTCCGATTGCTCGAACTAGACATTACAATCGGTTATTTGTCTCAACTTATTCCATATGCTGAATTTCTTTCAGAAAAAGTAAGAGAAGATTTTTACACAAGATTATTTTCCCATCGAGATGTGATGTTTTTACCAGAGCTAATTGAGAAGCAGATCCCTAAGGCAATTCAGAATTTTATCTCACTTACAGAAGAGGATAAGAAGAAAAAGATAATTCATTTGTGGAAAAATAAGTATTTCAAAGCTCTTTTGATCTTAATAAGAGAATGTGGTTATTCAGATGATTATTTGAGTATTTCTTATGAGACATTACTTTCAGAATTGGAGTATTTATTGAAGCATTGTAATTATGAACACTTTAATGATTTATTATCTCTTGGGCTTATTTTGTTTCCTGACAAGCATATTGAGTTGGATAATATTAGAGAAACATTTTCTGCGAAAAGAATGCTTGTTGAAGAGAAGAGGGAAACAAGAAGAAAATTTGTGAGTTTTAATGCTTTAAAAGAAATATTTGATTACTACGTTTTAATTACATTAAATGAGAGATACAATTTTAGTCTTCTTCCACGCACATTAACTTCACAA
>CAZTME010000031.1:0-11805 GCA_964614795.1 uncultured Pseudomonadales bacterium
GGTAATTTGAAATAAGTGTGATCCTCAATTTGGTTGATCGAAAAATTTTCACTGATGACTCTTTGCGAATCATATTCACTCGAATTTAAAGTATAAAGGAGATACCAAAGAAAAAATCTGCCATCTCCAATATCGGCGTACGATATGGCATGATTATATTCGTTTCGCAGGTTCTTGATTGCCAATGCCACCTCTTTGTAACCTCCTTGCCACTCACTGACGCTAAGTGTTGGGTAAACCCAATGATACACATAACTAAATCTCACCAGACAAAGAATATTAAAAAACAAGATGACAAAACCAAGCCGGCGAATAATTTTTGATTGATTGATAAAAAAAGACGCTAAACCAAAACCTAGAATAATGGCAAAAGGCATCATGGCGTTAAGACTTCTTAAGGCATGAGGTGTGGTGGTGGGAATGCTGGCGGGAACAAGAGCCAACAGCCACCAAGCAAGTAAGAACCATAAAGTAGATTTTTGTTTAAGCCAAAGTTGATATAAACCAATCAATAAAAGAGGAATCATCGCCACATAACCCAAACCAAAAACAGTGGTGCCATGACGTAAATTTTCATCACCACTAAAAAATAAATAATTAATGGAAAGATGATCGCTTAAATTACCCAAAAATGCTTTGAGTTGTAATAAGTGGCGATGAGAAAAAACTCTGTCTACTCTGTCGTTGCCGGAAACTTCTCTTAAAACATTTTGCTCTTGAATAAAAGGCTCACTTGTCAATAACGACTCACTACTTAAGCGAATTTGTTCACCAGCTGAGTACCATGATGAGTTAATCATTAAATTAATGGCCACAATTACCAACACCAAAGAAAGCAAACAAAAAATAGCATACTTGATCATTACTTTTTGATACTTTTTTGGTTTTGTCAAAATTTGAGATACTTTTTGGCGATGCTGCCATATCAGCCAGGCTAAAGCCAAAACTGAAAGCAATGGCCAAACAAAACGGGCGGAGTAATAGGTATAAATGCTTATTGATCCAAGTAGACTGGCCAATAATATGAAGCTTGGTTTTTTATCAACATTTAGAAAAAAATATATGGATAAAGCAATAAAAAACTGTGCCAAATGTCCTTCAAAAGCGGTGTGAGAAAACATGATTGACCAAGGTAAAATTGCCAAAACAAACATGCTGCTCAATTGAGCAATTTGTCGATGACGATGAGATTGTGAGGCTAATAATTTATAAGTTAACGCACCAATCACTATCACCGAAAAAACTCCGGCCAGAGCCGATACTAAGCGAATTTGTACTTCTACCGAAACAGGTATGTAGGTAAATGGGATAGAAAACCAAATATAAACCGGTAGTTTGTAATCCCCATATGATGGAAAGATTGCAGTTAAACCGCTTAAACCGTGCATGTCTTCACCCGTTTGAGCAAGTAAGCGCGCATCGACCGCCATTGCTGCTTCATCCCAATAGAGTGAGGTTGGAGTTAATCCCAGTCCCCAAAATCTTAGAACAATGGCCAGTATGACTATGGAAATCCAGAGAAGCTTAAATTTAGTTAATGACATAAAGAGTAAATTTTTGCATATTTAATTTATCCGTTACATCGAATTTTTCTATGGCAAGATTGTGATTGAAGTTTTGCGCCTGCCTATCACTTAAAACCAAAATGGATTTTTGAAGATCGTTGGGAAGAGAATCGAAAACGTGAACATTTTGAAAAACTGTTAGCTCACCCCTTTGATCTTTTTCTTGCGCTTCAGTTTGAACTGATTCAGGATCGATTTTGCCAAAAAAGAAGTAGTACATTAATGGTCTACCTCCTTCTCTGGAGAGTAGTATCCGATGTTCCGGATACACCTTTTGTAAGGCGATTACTTTTTCAACCATTTCTTGATTACCTGTTTGCCAAACACTTGTATATCGTGTTGGATAAACTTGAGTGTAAAACCACCAAAAACCACTCCATTGAAACAAAATCAATGAGAAAACGATGAGTGACGGCGCGAATCTTCCTATGACAACCATTCGATTTTTTGCGAACTTAAGCCACAAACTGGAAAAAAATTGGGCCACTTGCCAGTAACCGGTGGCGACAAAAGTAATAAGCACGGGAGAACCAGCTAAAATTCTTAAGGCATGGGGAGCATCTTTGGTGATGCTGGCCGGTAAAATTGCCACGGCAAGCCACCAGAACAAAAAGAAAAAATAACGCCTTTTATTTTGCCAAAACCAAATTGAACCAACGATCATAGCAAGAGCATCTGTCCAGAATAGCAAAGCAGTGTAACCTGAGGAATGTCGAGGATTTATATCACCTTCAACAAACAAAAATCGGGGGGATAAATGAATAAAAAATGTATCTACGATTTTTTGAATTGTAATAATATAAGGATGAAAAATTTTACTATCTATCCAGGTGAGTTCGCCGGCTTCCTGAAGTTCTAAACTCCTTTCTAATATTGGTGCTGTGTTAATAAAAGTAGTCTCTTGAGAGCGTTGAGACACTGCCGGGGAAAATACGTTAGCCAGAATCGGCCAAAAAGAGAAAAGAAAAAAAACAAGCCAAATGGTAATTGGAAAGATAATTTTTTTTCTAAAATCTTTGGTTTTCCATAAATTTAAAAAGCGATTCAAAAATGAAAGAGTCTTGTTTTTAGAATGATTTGAAAAAGTCTGATTTTGAAGATATTCGGTGAAAAGAAGTACAAGCAGACCAAAAAAAATGAGTGGGGCAGTGGCGCGCGCGGAGTGGTAGGTATAGGTAGCCAAGACTAAAAAACCCGTGCCAATTAAACCACCCGGGAGAGTCAGCCAAAATTGACGCGCGCGCCAACTGCCCCACAAGACAACAACTCCGGCCAAAATCAAACTGGTTGCCAAATTGCTTTCCCAGGCGGCACGACTAAAAAAAATCAACCAAGGACTAAAAACACTCACGATTGCCACCCACCGCCAAGAGATCTTCAATAATCTAGCCAATATTATTAAATTGATAATGATAAAAATGCCGGCTAAAGCTGAAGGTAATCTAATACTCCAGACACTTAAATCAAAAATGGCCAAACTTGGCAAAGTGGCGTAGGCATAACCGGTGGGTTTGAAATCCCCAAAGGATTCAAATGCCAAAATCGGCCAAGTTTGGCCATGATGATCTTTGCCGGTTTTCAAAAGTGAGTATGCATCATAACCAACCGCCACTTCTTCTTCATAAGGAGCAACCGGCAATGCATCCAATTTCCATAATCGAGTTAGAAAAACAAAAAAAGTCACAAAAACTAAGAAAAGAATAAAAAATATTTGTTGATTAAAGTGTTTCATTTACTCTTTCAACTTGTCGATCATTTCCAATTGCTTTTGCGATTTATTTTTGTTTGTATGATTTTCTTTAACTGCGGTGTAAAAAATGTAAACGATAAAAAGAAAGATCGAGATAGCGGTTAATATATCCGCAATTAATAAAACATCGTTTCGACCAAACCAAAGACTGACTAATGAATTGCCGGCTGGTACTTCAACCGTAACTTGAGCATTTTCACCATTAATGATTTGAGTAGATTCACCATTGATTTGTGCTTGCCAACCTGGAAAATAGGATTGATGAATGGATAGCAAACTTGGTTTGCTAGCATTCACGTTAATTATCCACGCAAACGAATTGGCTTCCAAAATATTCGCTTCACAATCCTCATGGCATAAGACTTTGCGAAATGCTAATTTGTCACTAATCAATTTCTCATCTAGCACCACCTCTGTTTCGGATTTTGGAGCAGTGACGTTAACTGGCAAGTAATCGGCCAAAATGCCACTTAAACTGACGGCAATATGTTCTGGAGAGTAAGCGTAAAGTTTAGAATCATTTTCCAACCATTTTTCCGGCACGAAAAATTTCGCTTGAAAGAGTGCTAGCACAAATAGCACCAACCACACAGCCATCGTGATTTTTTTTATTTGCCACTTAAAATTCTGAAAACCAAAATGCCACCAGACTGCCGTTAAACCAATAAAGGGTGTGGCGATGGTTAAGAAACGCCAAGGAAATTGGGCATATTCAAGAATCGGTAACCACGACCAAACCGTGGCTGAGCGTTGCAAAGTGAGGAATAAAGCCAATATTGCTAATCCTGTCAGAATTAAATAAACGCTCCAATTTTTTTTAAATCCTTCAATTTCTGACTTCTTAATTTTCTTGAGTGCGATTTTAATAATTAGGCCAACAAAAACCAAGCCACTCAAGCCAACACCGAGTAGTTGAGTGGTGCCTAGTCCAAATGAAATATCGTCCTCTGGTCCCCAAGCGGAGCCGCCAAATTGCCAAGACGTATCAAAAAATTGACGAATATAGAGGAAATGTAAGTGATATTGGAAGTAATCACCTAAAATGTAGGTATCAAGTTGAGAATAATCCTTCAGAAGAATGGCCGGTAACCAATAAAATGCGCTAAGACCTAAGGCTAATAAACCGGCAATCAAGCCTTGAGTAATGATCACTTTAATCATGGCTAAAGTTAGGCTTTTTTCGGCAAAGCGCCACTGCCAAAAAAGTAAACCCAAAGCAAACAAGGCAATAAATGGCGCACCCAACATGAAAGTGAGGTTATGACTTAACATCATGCCTGTCAAACCCAGAGTTAAAATCAGCCAACCCCAGTGGTGGCGCCTAACTAACCAAACTAGTCCAAGCAGTGAGACAATGAAAAAAGCCATCCCCCAACCTTCGGAAAATGCCCCACGCACAAAAAAATTCACAGCTCTGTAGGGAGCAAGCACGATCATGGCGCTGGCTAAGACTGCCATCCAAGCGGGTAACCACGAGCGAGCTAAGTAATAACCAGCGATGAGCGTGATTATTGTAGGTATGATCACGAGTGATTTGACCGCCCACTCCATGGGAAGACCTAAATTAAATAAACTCGCCCCCGCGTAGTAGGGTAAAGGTGCGTAAAAAACAAATATAGGCATGCCTTGCCCGTAGCCAAAATTGGCTGACCAGCGCACTGGCATTTGTCCATCTTGAATACCTCTGGCCATTTCGGCAATGCGTCCGGCATGCGTGTAGTCGTGAACACGAAAAAAGCCTGGTTTGAATATGGCCCAACTGCCGGCAACAAAAATCAGGACTAATGAAAGAACAAATAGCCACTTATTGAGTATATCTGCTTTATTTTTATTAATGCGCCACATAATTGAGTTGTCACAAAAATAACCTAGTCACAAATTTGCTAAATTGGTCGCACAAACACCTCACAAACTCATTTTAATCAAATTAACTCATGTTCTTATTGAGCGACAACTCTATTGTACGCTATTGTCAAAGCTTGCTACAATGATCAGAGAGATATGTGCGACAAACCTATTCATATTTTCGCGCAGTAAGTCTAATTAAAGGACATTTATGGCTAGAATTATTGTCACCGGTGGATCTGGTTTTTTGGGTAAACATTTAATTAGAGCTTTATTGGCTCATGGTCACTTGGTCACGAATATTGATTTAAAACCTCATCCCAATTTTCCCACTTTGCAATTAAATGTCCTGGATAAAGAAGCAATGTTCTCCCACCTGCGAGAAGCGGATGCTGTTTTTCATCTGGCCAGTTTAATAGAAGCCGGTGAGTCGGTACGAGAACCCACCAAGTACTTGGAATGGAATGTTCTGGGTACGATCAATGTTTTGGAGGCCATGAGGCAAAACGGCATTCATCATTTTTTGTTTTCCTCAAGCGCAGCAATTTATGGTGATCCTTTGCGCACGCCCATTCAAGAAGATGACCGTACTTTGCCGGTTAATCCCTATGGAATGACTAAGTTAGCTATGGAAGGGCTATTAAGTTCCTATGTCAAAGCTTTTGGCATGACGGGCACGGCTTTGCGTTACTTTAATTTATATGGTCCGGGAGAAGATCACGATCCTGAAACTCATGCCATTCCGCGTTTTATTGACCAACTTAAAAATAATCAAGCTTTGACGGTTTATGGTAACGGTTCCCACGTGCGAGATTTTATTTTTATTGATGACGTAGTCAAGGCACACTTGGTGGCGTTGGAATTTTCTTTCGCACACCCCGGTCAGTATCACTATTTTAATATTTCCACCGGCGTGGGTGAATCGGTGGCGGGCTTAATTGAGCGCTTGGCAAAAATTATGAATCTTGAACCTAAAATTGATAATTTACCGGAAAGACCGGGTGATCCCCAAACCTTGCTGGCGGATCCTACTAAGGCTAAGAATATCTTAAATTGGCAAGCGCAAGTAAGTTTAGAAGAAGGACTGCAAAAAACTGTTGTTTCCAGAATCGCTCCCTCCCAGTTGTAGTTTTGTTTAAGCCTAGTATACTTGAATGATGAGTTTGCATAATTCGCCATGGCAGCATTGGTGGGAGTTAACTAGCGAGTTAACCAAGCGTGAAGTCAAACAACGCTACAAACAATCCGTTTTAGGTTACGCCTGGGTCATGCTTAACCCTTTTTTTCAAATGTTGGTGATGTCGTTTGTTTTTTCCACTTTATTTCAGGCAAAAAGCGTAGGCGTGCCTTTTGCCATTTTTCTTTACGCCGGTTTACTGCCCTGGACACTTTTTAGTGCCACTCTTAATAGCGCCACCAATGCTTTAGTGGGTAATGCCGGTCTACTAACCAAAATTTATTTTCCCAGAGAGATTTTTGTGATCAGTACTTTATTGGCCAAAGTGGTGGATTTTCTCCTGGCAGGCACGGTTTTTGTGGGGATGTTGGTGTTTTATCAAATTCCTTTCACTTGGATGATGTTGTGGTTTATTCCCATTTTAATTATTCAAAATTTATTCACTTACGGCTTAAGTTTGCTTATTGCAGCTTTTAATCTTTTTTATCGTGATATTCAGTACTTAATTACTTTGGTGATCTTAATGTGGTTTTACTTGACGCCAGTTTTGTATCCTGTAGAAATGTTTCCTTCGCAGTATCGGTTTATTTTTCAACTCAATCCCATGGCTGTATTTATTAATGCTTACCGCGAAGTCATCTTGAATGGCAATTGGCCAAACTTTACCAGTCTGGCAATCGGTTTGCTAGTCAGTTTGCTTTTAGTCTTAGTTGCCACTCTTATTTTCAAAAAACTGGAAGGAAGCTTTGCCGATGTCGTCTAGTATGGAAGTAATTACCGCTCAAAATTTGTCAAAGCGTTTTCATCAGCAAAAACAGCGCACGTTTAAAGAAATGTTGCCGGCTCTTTTGGGTGGAAAAAAAGTGGTGGATTCATTTTGGGCGCTCAAGGATGTGAGTTTTTCCGTTAGCTCCGGTCAAACCCTGGGTATCATTGGCAAAAACGGTTCGGGTAAATCAACTCTTCTTAAGTTAATCGCTGGCGTTTCGCGCCCCACTCAAGGTAATTTATTTGTTAATGGAAAGTTAGCACCACTCATTGAACTGGGTGCGGGTTTTCATCCGGAATTGTCCGGTAGAGAGAATGTTTTTCTTAACGGCGTCATTCTTGGTTTAACTCGTAAATATGTGAGTGAAGTTTTTGATGAAATTGTAAAGTTTTCCCAATTAGAGGATTTTATTGATCAACCCATTAAACACTACTCAAGTGGAATGTACTTACGTTTGGCTTTTGCTGTGGCCGTGCATACTAACCCGGATATTTTGTTAATTGACGAGATTTTGGCGGTGGGCGATGAAGGTTTTCAGAAGAAGTGTTTGCAAAAAATGAAAGATTTTCACGCTCAAGGAAAAACTATTATTATTGTTTCTCACTCACTGGGCATGGTAGAAACTTTTTGCGATCGAGCCATTCTACTTAATCAAGGACAAATTGTTGGTGATGGTAAGCCTGCGGAAGTGGTAGCGGAATATAAAAAAATGGTGGAGTGATTAAATAGTATTCTAATTTTCTGAGAATTTTGACATTTTGCCAAGAAAACCTATAATATGAGCATTATCAGATTATTAAGTATTATATGTTTGAGCAAAAGGCTAATTATAAAGTATTAGTAAGTGATTTTGTTAATATTATTCAAATAATCTTTGGACCTTCATTTTCCTATGTGTTTTTAAATTTAATAGCAAATCCACATTCGGATTTTGTGAATGACTTTTATAAAGCATTTCCAAATTCAGATTTTTCAGGTTTGCAAAATATTACATTTTATTTTTTTTTGGTGTTATTAAGTTTGGGTGGAAGTTATGCCGTGGTTAACGGTCTAACTAATTTAGCAAATAACCACAAGCAAAGAAATCAAGTAGAAGAAGATAGCGATGACTATTTTAAAAATTTAAGCACTGGTGCATTAGTTGGCGTTTATTTGATGTCCTTGATCAAAATTAATGAAACTCTGTTAATGCAAACTGCGATGGAATCTGATTTGTCAGTTATAAAATTATTGAATCTTATAATTTTTGGTCTTCTATCCTCTGCCTTTTTTGTTCATCAGTATTGTGATTAATTGATTTTGTCAAGTTTTTAATCCATCAAGCCATTTCATAATTTTTGACCAAGATATTACTTCTGCATCTTGTCGAACTTGGTTTTCATCACCACCATAAATTAAAGCAGGTCTTTCAACTAAATCTTTTGCTAAGTCGCGGTAAGACTTAAGATTCTCAAAAAAATCTGGATTAACAGTTTTTCCAGCTTTTATTTCCACGGGAGTAATTTGATTGTTTTTTTCTATTAACAAATCAATCTCCAATCCAGTTTTGTCGCGCCAATAATAAAGTGATTGATGTAATGGGAAGTTTTTTGTTTCTTTTAAGACTTCACTAATAACCCAATTTTCAAAAAGAGCTCCCATTAAAGGATGCGCACTAAAAACTTCAGCACTTGAAATATTAAGTAAGTAACAAGCTAAGCCAGTATCTATAAAATACAATTTAGGAGATTTAATTAGTCTTTTATTAAAATTTTGTGTATGAGGTTGTAAAAAAGTGATGATGTAGCTAGAGTGAAGCAAGCTTAGCCAAGATTTGACTGTATTGACTGTTATGCCGGCATCGTTTGCCAGAGAAGTAATGTTTAAAATTTGGCCGGATCGACCAGCGCAAAGTTTTAGAAAAGTTTGGAAAGAGAGTAAGTTTTGAATTGAGATAATTTGTCGAATGTCTCTTTCGAGATATGTCTGAATATAACTTGAGTACCATTCACCAATGTTGAGTTTTTTTTCTATAACCGCTGGATATGAACCCCGCAGAATTATTTTGCCTATTGAGGTATGACTGAGAGAATTTGAAGAGATTTCCCTGAGTGAAAGCGGTAAAAGTGTTTTGACAGCGATTCTTCCGGCCAAGCTTTGAGAGATAGATTCCATAAGCAAAAAGTTCTGGGAACCTGTGAGAATATAACTCCCAGGTTTGCCTGTTTCGTCAATCTTGGTTTGAAGATATGAAAATAGTGATGGCACCCGTTGAATTTCATCGAAAATAACCGGTGCGTTGTATGTATCAAGAAAGCTTCTTGGGTCGACAGAGGCAAACTGTCGAATGTCTAAGTCTTCCAAACTAACATATTTATGTTTGGGAAATAATGTTTTAACTAAAGTGGTTTTTCCAGATTGACGAGGTCCTGTAATGGCAATTGCCGGAAATTGTTTGGCCACTTGTTTAATATTTTGTTGAATATCTCTTGTAATCATAACGATAAAAGTATACCTCTATTTGGACAAATTTGCAATTGCATTGCAAATTTGTCCAAAAGGAATTATCGTTTTAATTTTATTTGGAAACGTCTTCTTCATACGAGCTTGCCACAATCCAGTTTTCAAGAAAAACTAGTAAGTTATATAAAAGATTAATAATCGCTTTATAAGTTTGTTCTTGATTTAGTAAGTTAATTATAGATGTATGAATATTATATATTGCTCTTGCTTGTGATTGGATTTCTACCGACTCTTCTTTCATTCCTTGTACAATCGACTGAGTAATGCTCACAACACTTTTCTGATTTTCTGGATTTATTGTTTCTAATTTTGAGTCAATGTTGATTTGAATAGACGGTTGTTTTGATTTGCTCCAATAGAGTTTTCACTGGTTCTTCACTTTTTGTTACTCTATACGGATAAAAAGTGATTCTGACTACTTTGTCATCAATAACTAAAGCAAGAGTGAGCGCAAATTCTTCTTGTTTAGCTTTAGCAACTTGAAATTGCACATGTGCATTGATTGTATTTGAAACAGTATTCATTCGTCTCTTGTTTACATCTCCCAATATTTTTTGATCATCCCATTCTTTGGGATATACACCCCTAATTTTCAAGCCTTGTAATTCAAGCCTCTTGATAGCTTGCTGTAAAGCAGATCTAAACCAAAACAGATCTTGATTGTCTTTCTTGTCTTCAACAAGAGTAACTTCTGTTTCCTGACTCGCCTGAGTTTGAGATGCTCTTGTTGGGGATTTTTCCTCATAAATACATTCAAGAATAGCTTGTAATATAATCAAAAGACTTAATTTTCCAAATTGCTTAATTGATGATTTGATTTCGGAAAATGATAAGTTTAATATTTCCTTCAAACTCATCTCAAGTAGGTAATTATTAGATTTATGAATTTTGCTTCTTTTAATTGCATTTTTTGCTCGACTTAGCGCTCTGTCCGTTAAGTCAAGTCTAGATGCAGCCTTATGCAAATTATTATCGGTTAATTCTCTTGACAAGTATTCATTAGTAATTATTTTTTCACTAAGGTAACCGTTATTAATTAGCCAATATTCAAGGGTTAAGTCTCCTAATTTTAAACCCTTAAATTCTGTTGAAAATGAATCCTGATCAATAAGCGGCGCATTTGAGCTGGGAGTAACTTCGTGTCGATATGAAATTTTCTCCGAATCTTTGTCTGCTAGAGCCTGAATGAATTGAAGTATTGCAGCAATCAAGCCGGAATCCACTAATATTTCAATTTCCAGTTTATCATCGTCGAACTTCTGATTCCAATCATACTGAGGTTCTTCAGTATTTTTCAAGGTTCCTATTAAGACTGCTTTAATACGATGTGCTATTTCATCAGTTTTCTTCACATCTCCTTCAATAGTAAACGTCACTTTTTCACGATTATTTGGCATAGTTTTTCCTTAGATTAATTTCCATAATTTTTCTCTTCTTCGATTTCATATGCGCCTGAGCAATTCAAGAAATTTTGAGATTTTCTTAAATATGCCAAAGGCTCACTTATTATATCACAATATACAGCCTATATAAAATTATTTAATTAATTATTGTTTCAAGTGTCCGGTCATGTTTTAGCAAGAGTAACAAGCATTTCACATCATCAATTCAAATCAGTTGGTAATTTGTTTAACAAAGCTAATATGAGGAATCCATCACGCTCTATTCCTCAAAACATACTAAAAGTGAGGAATAGAAGAACTTGTATTCCTCAAAATGTGGACTTTGTGTGTAATAAATACATACTTTATTTATTATTGCGTTATAATAAGCATGAATTTGTGCGTGATTGTCATTTAACCTAACTCTTTTAAACCCCCGACCATAAGGTTGCTTTCGATTTCAACAATAGGGTTAGCCGCCATCATTTCTCCTAATGATGTGCTACTTTTTTCTAGTTTGTTTTTCCATGGGCTACCAACATTCTCAATAATAGGAGGACTACTAACAGTAGCTAAATCAACATTTGATAAACCAACATCTGGTGCACTTTCTGGTATTGCTGTAGAGATATTTTGCGGTTCACCCGCCAATTTTAGAACCGATGGAGAGTCATTTGCCTCTGGAATTTTTGGGGTTGTGTTGGAAGATTGTATGAAGTTATCAGCCATTTTCAAGTAAATAATACCTCTTTTTGGTGATTCTATGCTAGTGGCGCAAACCTGTTAAGCCAATAATATCTTTATCGTTTCTTAGA
>CAZTME010000032.1:0-11787 GCA_964614795.1 uncultured Pseudomonadales bacterium
AAATTATTCCTAAAAAACAAGAAAAATCGGTTTGGTTAAATCAGTGGTGGACACAAACCACTTGTCGTGTTGCTTGAGAGGTGCGTTTTATGAAAACGAGAATAAAGCAAATTTCACTGTCTCTAAGTTGTTTCATTTTTAACTAGCTTTTTTAAGTCATGAACTAATTTTTCATATACCTTTATGAGAGGATGTTGCCAGTTTGCTTGTAACATTTCTAAAACGCTTTGATCGAACCACAGCTTGTCTTCCTTTGGCGCATTGAATGCCGACCAGATGGCATCACCTTGCTCCTCATGTGCCCGTAGTAAAGACTGCAAGTTGTGTATTTTGTCGGCACAACAGACGGCCTTTGCGGAGTCCGACCCATTCCTGACTTGATCAATGTATCGTCTTTTCTTTTCTCTCCAGTTTTTAATATCTTGGTTTGTGACCGTTTTAACTATAGCAAGAACATGCTCATTGCATTGTTCCTCAATTTCTTGTTGACTACATTCAGTATCTTCCAGCAAGTCATGACAGAAACCGGCGGCTACCACATCACTACCAAAATCATTGCATGCTAAAAGTGTGGCCACCGCTATTGGATGTACGATGTAGGGGACCCCGTCGCCTTTGCGTACTTGCCCTTTATGCCACTTCAACATCAGTCGAATGGCGCGATCATGCATGGTGGTGTCAGTATGCATGTTAAATTTCCTTTCTGTTAATTACATACTGGGATCAATAATTATGTATTGGATGTCAACACAATAATTACTCTTGAATAACTGAACAGCGTAAGCTTCGACTAAAAAGGTGGTTTTTCAAACTCAACATCGTCCATTGTGCCGCCAAGTTTTTCTACCGCTTCTTCAAACTCAACTCTCAGATCAGCGGGAAGTTGATCATAAGTTTCTAAAAAGCCATACATCTGCATATCGAGTGCCTGTCGAGCATTTACTTCAGGACTCATATCGAGCCGGTAATTGGCAATAGAAGTATATTTTTTACCCTTGGTAAGATGGCAATACCAATATTCGTTATCAAAAGTAGAATGTCTACAGTAATAGCTGATCTTCATTTACACATACTATAGCGTACAAAATGAATATTAAAAATACGACTTACCATAAATCAACTCATGAAGGAGTGTTCTCAACGAGAACTCAACTGCATTGGAAAATATCACATAGATATTAGGTTGAATAAATGCAATTGATGTTTAGAATTCATTACTTTTTGCACAATTACTAACTTTATTGGTATCTCTTAAAATTCTCCGCCTGCTCAAATATTTCCTTAAATACCTCATCTTTAGGGACAGGAGGATAGCCGTGTTTATCAAGCGTAAGGATCAAATCAACTTTCAGTTCGGCTTTGATATTATCTCTCGCCGACCAATCTGTATATCTGGCTTTATCGTCAACAATGTTTTTAATTTCTTGAGACAAAACAATTAATTTATCTTCCGGATATTCAAATTGATATTTCTCTGCAACGGCTTTCAAAATGTCATAAAAGGCTTTTTCTTCAAAATCTATCCCTAATCCTTCAAACGACTTTCTCTCTTCTTGCAGTTGCTTGAATAAATCCACAAATTTATCTGCCACATCATCCAAAACGTGGCTTTGAAAAACATCGAAGTCTTTTCTTTTGTTATAAAGTTCAATAAGTTTTTTTAGCTTCTTTGAAAAATCAACACCCTTAATTCGGTTTGTCTTCTTGAACTCATCAATAGCTTTTGCCAAAAGTTTTTGTAATAGCTTGATTTTAGTGTTTGGCAACTTAATTTTTTCAATCTTTGCCAAGTATTCATCACTAAAAATGTCCGCATTGTTTTCCGGTTTATTTTTATCAAGTTTAAAAATTTCTTCCACTCCTTCACTAATAAGCGCCTCTTGTATCATTTGGCGTACTCTTTCATTCATTTGTGCGGTATCCGGCGCATCTCCCTTGGTTAGTTTGTGAATAATTGATTTGATAGCAAAGTAGAAATGTATATGATCCCGTTCTGTTTGTGTAATTTTTTCACTTGCGCAACAAAGATCATATGCGGATCTCAATTTCTTCGTTATCGACATAAAACGATTCTCTAAATCAGCGGTGACTTGAACAAATTCAGCTGACCGATTCAAACAATTCAGTTTTTCCAGAGGAGAACCTTCAAAAAATGGCTTTGTATCAAATCCATGAAATAGTTTTGAAAGCAAGTCGAGCTGATCTTTTACAATCCCCACCGCTTTATCCGCATCTGCAAAATCATCGCCGTGCACCTTACTATATTTTGCCAGAGCAATGTTCATGTTGCTTTTTATTCCAATATAATCAACTACCAAACCAACTTCCTTGCCTTCATAAACACGATTTACACGCGAAATTGTTTGAATAAGCGAATGTTGTTGAACTGGTTTATCAATATAAATCGCCTCTAAAAATGGCACATCAAAACCCGTAAGCCACATATCAACGACAATGGCTATTTTGAAATTCGATTTTGCGTTTTTAAACTGCCGGTCAAGCTCTTTTCTGTCTTCTTTTGTACCCAACATGTCATACAACACTTTTTCATCATCCTTATTGCGAGTCATCACCATTTTAATCTTCTCAATTGATTTGATTTCTCGCTTTTCCTCTAGTGTAAGTTTGGCACCGTCTTCACATGCTTTAATTTCCGCCCATTCTGGCCTGAGTGAAATTACTTCTTTATAAAAATTGTACGCAATAGGTCGGCTTGAACAGACAAACATCACTTTTCCTTTTACACTTGCTCCTTCTTCAATTCGTTTTTCATAATGCTCTACAAAATCTGTCGCCAACAATTTCAATCTTTTTGGATCACCCAAAATTACTTCCATTTGTGCTACGGCTTTTTTACTCTCTTCTATTTGATATTCATTTGCGCCTTCTTCTGCGCATTTGGCATAATATTCCTCGATTTCTTTCAATTTAGATTCGTTCAACAAAACTTTTGCCGCCCGCCCCTCATACACAATTCTCACGGTAATTTCATCTTCTACCGATTCTTTCATTGTGTAGGCGTCGGCAACTTCACCAAAAACAGACAATGTGCCGTCAATCGGCGTACCGGTTACGCCAACATAAGTCGCATTTGGAAAAGAATCATGGAGGTATTTTGCAAACCCATATTTAACTTCCACACCCTTATCGGTAACCTTTAATTTTTGATCAAGATTTATCTGTGTTCGGTGTGCCTCATCGGAAATACAAATAACATTTGGTCTATCAGTCAAAAGCTCTGTATCTTCAGTAAATTTTTGAATGGTTGTAAGGTATACACCACCACCTTTGATACCTTGTAAGTGTTTTCGCAAATCAGCACGACTTTCAACACTCAGAATTCTATCTTCATTGATAAAGTTTTTGGCATTGGTAAACTGCTCGGACAATTGATCATCCAAATCGGTTCTATCGGTAATAAGCACAATTGTCGGACTTGATAATTCAACGCTCTTCATCAAGAGGCGAGATAAATACAACATCGCAAAACTCTTGCCCGATCCGGTTGCGCCAAAATATGTTCCACCTTTTCCACTTCCTGTCGGCTTCATGTTCGCTTTTATGTTTTCATACAATTTTCTGGCGGCGTAATATTGCGGATAGCGACAAACGATTTTTGCTTCACTTTTTGAAGTGTCGGGGAAGTAGATAAAATTATGAATAACATCAAGCAATCTGTTTTTATCAAACAATCCTTTAATCAAAGTATAGAGTGAATCAATGCCCTCACTTGGTTCATCAGTATTATTTACTTTTCTCCAAGCGTAGAAAAAATCATAAGGTGAGAACAAAGACCCCATTTTGTTATTCACGCCATCACTAATCACACAAAAAGCATTGTATTTCAGAAGTTCAGGAATATCTCGGCGATAACGAACGGTCAATTGAGTATAGGCATCTTTAATTGTGCAATTTTCCTTGACGGCACTTTTGAATTCAAAAACCACCAAAGGCAAGCCGTTTATATACACGATTCCATCAGGAATTCTTTTTTCAGTTCCTTGAATTTCTAATTGATTAACAATTTTGAATATGTTATTCGAAGCAGTTTCAAAATCCAAGAGTTCAATATAAATATCTTTGTGACTGCGATCTTCTCTTTTGAGAGTAAAACCATCCGCAATTAATCGAAGAATATCCCTATTGCTTTCATACAGCGCCGAGCTTGTGTAGAGATCAAGTTTTCGCAAGATCGAATCAATTTCATTTTTCGTAATACCTTCGCTCGCATATCTATTTTGAAGAAACGCACGCAAATCGTCACGCAACAAAACATCACTCATTTCTTTGTGAATGCTTTCGCCGTGATGATGCGGTATATCAACTTCTTTAAAAAGTTCTATAACCGCTTGTTCTAATGTTTCTTCTGTAAATTTCATAATTTTGTAATTAAAATGGAATATCTACTAATTTTATATTTGATTCTGGCGTAACTACATCACTTCCAAAAAAATCCACTTCTTCATTAACTTTCTCATCATTCAAAAATTTTTTAATCTGTTCGAATTCTGAAGGAATCTTATTTATATCTACATTAACAGCCCATTTATGTGCATTTTCAATCTTTCCACCACTTCCTTTACCAATCAATCCTTCGAGGTTAGGATCAATTTCTACACCTTTATTGCTTTTTAATACTTCAAGTATAAAATCTTTTTCTGGTTTATAACTTTCATCCTTTGGATCTTTATCCCAGACCGCAAAATAATCTTCAAAGCCTATTAATTTGCAAACTCCCAGGAAATAATTTACCCCACCTTTTCCATTGCATGAGATTATGGAAATTCCATTTTTATCTAAATCAATATTCCATTTTTGATCACATAGAGTAGAGAAAAGTATTTTGTCAGAGTCTCCTTCAACAAAAAGAACCTTTTTAGCAAAAAATAATTCGTTTCTTTCTGAATTGAAGTGAGTATATATTTTATATTTTCGTTCATTTTTGTTTGCATTAAATGTTGAAAAATAATTATTTCTTTCTAATTTGTAAGTCCCTTTTTCTGTATTTTTTCTCAAGAGAAAAATATCATCAGCCCTTGAAGCATCTACAAAATTTGGATTATGAGTTGTATAAAATATTTGTGTATTTTTTGAAAGGTTTATAAAACTTTTATAGAGTGATCTTTGTGCCTGAGGATATAAATAAATTTCTGGCTCCTCAATTCCAAAAATTACTTTTCCACCCATGAGTTCTGAATAAGTTTGAAATATTGAAATCATCAAAAGATTTTGCATTCCTGCCCCAACTTCATCGCTATCAAAATATTTGTTTGAAAAATCCTCTTTTACATGTATTTGAAGAGTTTTATAAAACCAATTTAGATTATAAATATCCAAAACAGGATTAAAGTCGTTTGCTAATCCTGAACTATTTTGATTACATTTTTCTTTAAATTTATCAACAAACTTTTTAAAAGTAATTTCAGTTTCCGAAAAATCATTTTCTAAAAAGTCTTTTGCAAGAGACATTTTTTCTTTAAATTCATCTTTTAGTTTTTCTTCATCATCTTGATAATGAGAGATGTAGTTTTCATAAACAAGCCTCATCATTTTTCCAAGCATAGTCCAGTGACTTACTCTTAATTCATTCCTTAAATTTCTTTCAGCAGAAACATATATAAAATGACACGATTTTTTAAAATCTTCACTTATATAATAACCATCTCCGTTTTTATCATTTGGATAATTAGACCAAGTTCTAATATCACAACTTAACGGGGAGTAACTCATTTTTAATGTTACTGTGTTTATCCAATCATTTATCGCTTCCGAAAAATCTATTTTTATAAAAATTTCCTCATCAGTATCATTAAAGAGTTCTCTAGCCACTTTTGCTTTTGTCGTCCAACCTTCTCCCAAGACAAGGTCGATTGCTTTCAAAACATTGGTTTTACCGCTACTGTTTGGTCCGATTAATGCCGAAAGATTACTCGGATCAATAGTAATTTCTTTTATGGAACGGAAATTTTTTATATAAATTTTTTTGATCATAAGTTAGTAGCTGAAATTTTTTGCATATTATCAATAACCCCCTTCATCAAAACCGGGCACAAAGGAGTAATCATATTTTTTAAATCTTCATTGAGCTTCTTCCTTGATTCCAAAACGTGATGAATAGCAACAATTGATTTTTGCACTTCAATATCTGGGATAGGCAATCTTACTTCGCACATATCCTCCCAATTAAATGTTTCTCTGGCACTGCCCCAAGAATGAAAACGCGCGTATCTATCAAAATCAGGACGAGTGAACCAAAGATAAAGAAATTCAGGCAATAATTCTTCCATTTTTGCAATCTCAAAGACGGGATAAATTTTTGAAACGATAAAATCTTCTTCTGTATTTAATGAAATTGGAATCCTTTCTCCCATTCTCGCCGTATTAGGGTTGAATACAAATTGACCAACTTTCAAAAGTTTATAGCCAGAAAGTTCTACATCAGTCATGTTAGCTTTTGGCTTTATCAAAATTTTATGGATTGATACACCTCTTACTTTACTAAGGGGCAAACCATAATTTTCGTATTCAGATTGTTGAATATAATCACCCAATTTCTTCAAATCTTTTTTCTTCGCCAAAATTTCAATAAAAGTATCACAAATCAACTGCAAGTCATCCAAACTAACCTCATAACATTTCTGATTGCGAAGAAGTTCGTTATAAACCGCGACAACACTTTTTTGCACTTCAATATCGGGAATTGGCATTTCAATATCACAAACATCTTCCCAAGTAAAAGTTTCTCTGGCACTTCCCCAAGAATTGAATCTCGTGTATCTATCAAATTCAGCTCTGTTTACGAAAATAAATAAATATTCAGGTAGCAATAAATTATCATCGAGAACTTTAAAAACTTGATATGCTGGTGAAATAATTGCTGATTCAACTTCCTTTAATAGGGCAATTGTGAACTTATCACCATTTCTAGAAGTTACTGGACTAAAAGCAAATTGATTTTTCCTAACTATACGATAAACACTCATATCTGTTTCAGTCACGTTAGCAATAGAAGGAATAAATTTTTTCTGAATGCTAACGCCCAAAAGATTACTTATTTCTAAGTTTTTATTCCGCTCATCTACGAGCTGAATATAATCGCCTAGTTTTTTATAATTCGATTTCATAGCCTAGATGTTTAAATGCCTCCATTAGTTTTTCTTGCGAATCTTTTTCCTCGGCAAGAATACTAGAAAATTGTTTTTGAATCCGTTTCATTTCTTTGTCGTAGTCAATTTTGCTATCGCGATCAACAAATTCAATATATTTACTGGGGATAAGCGACCAATTGTTTTTCTCTATCTCGCTTTCATTTGCGCTATAGCAAAACTCGGGAATATTTTTATAGCTTTTTTCAAATCCTTCTCTCTGCCAGTTGTGATAAGTCGAAACTACCTCTTGAATATCGGCATCGGTAAGCTGAATATACTTTTTTTCGTATTCTTCACCTTTTCGGCGCAAATCCATAAACAAAATCTCTTTTTGCCTATCACGGTATTTCACCATCTCGCCATTATGCTCAATCGTTCGTGCTTGCTTGTTTTTATTGAGAATCCAAAGCGTTACACTAATATCAGTGCTATAAAACATATCTCTTGGCAAAACGATAATTGCCTCTACAAGATGATTTTTGATAATCTGCTTTCTGATAGAAACAGTATCAAGATCGCCTAAAGCACCATTGGCAAGTAAAAATCCAGCTACACCATTTGAGGAAAGCTTGGATGCCATATGTAAAATCCAACCATAGTTTGCATTACTAACAGGGGGCACATCATATCCAGCCCATCGTGGATCAGTAGTTAGCTCATTTGCACCCCGCCAATCTTTTTGATTGAAAGGCGGATTTGCCAAGATAAAGTCGGCTTTGAGATCTTTGTGTTGGTCTTTGCCAAAAGTATCGGCGGCGGTTTCTCCAAGATTTGATGATATACCTCGAATCGCCAAGTTCATTTTTGCCAGTTTGTATGTGGTCGGAATACTTTCTTGTCCATAAATTGCCACTTCCTTTGTGTTTCCGTGATGCGCTTCAATAAATTTTATTGATTGCACAAACATACCACCCGAACCACAGCAAGGGTCATATATTTTGCCCTTGTATGGCTCTATAAGTTCAGCAATAAGATTGACTATGTTTTTAGGAGTATAAAATTCTCCTTTTCCTTTTCCTTCTGCAATCGCAAACTTTCTCAAAAAATATTCATAAATTCTGCCGATAATATCGTGAGATTTATCTTTGAGTGTATCAATTTTATGAATTTCATCTAAAAGTGCTCCGAGTTTTGTAGTATCAAGATTTAATCGAGAATAGTAGTTATCTGGCAAAGCACCTTTTAACGCTGGATTCTTTTTTTCTACCGTAAATAATGCCGTGTCAATTTTTATTGAAATATCACTTTGCTTGGCATTTTTTATCAAATAACTCCATCTTGATTCTTCGGGGAGATAAAATACATTTTTCATGGTGTAAAACTCAACCATTTCCAGATATTTTTCCTTTCCTTCATCAATAAGCTCTTGCCGTCTCTCTTCAAACTTATCACTAGCAAATTTCAAAAATATCAAGCCTAATACAACGTGTTTGTATTCGGAAGGTTCAACAGTTCCTCTAAGTTTATTGGCAGATTCCCAAAGGGATTCTTCAATGCTTTTTAACTTTTTTTCTTTTTTTACATTCTTGTTTGTCGGCATAACATAATATTCCGCAATAATGTTAGATAATAATAAAATATTGGGAGTTTGCAATCTATTATAGTTTAGTGATCTGGATAATCCTAGTCATGATTTTGCTAGTGAACAATTTTCACAATGGTATGAAAGTGAATCATCAGTCTAAATATCTGTTTTAAACCATAAATCAAGTTCTTTCTTTAAATTTTCGATAACATCACCCGAGTTTCTATCGTGACCAACAGTATTAGACAAACCAACTAGTGAGTGGTGCGCATTTTGTATATTTTTTAAGCTCGGAAGTCCAAATATTTTTCCTGATTGTTGATAGAAAGGGATGATTCTTGCGGTTGAAACTAATTGCGTGGCTAGTTGCCTGAATTTGTCTCGAGCCTCATTCAGGGTTTGTTCGTTCATCATCGGTGAAAAAACATTTGCATAGTAAATTATTGCATCTTGAATTTCGCCAATTACCTCTTTGTGTCTTTTAATTGGATTCAAAAAGAACGTAATTGTTATTTGTCCAAGAGTAAAGACGAGAAAACCTGTGACGACCGTAAAAAATGAAGCCAGAATTTGATCCATGTATTAATTATACGCCAGTACTTTCAAGCCAAGATCACATGATTGTTCTGTTGTTTTGATCCAATTTTTAAAAAATCTTCAGTCATTCTCTAACCAAAAAACTAACTTGATTTTTTCAGCAAATTTCCACTCGTTTGCATGAGTTATGCTTTAACTAATGTTATATTCCCCAAAACTCCCCCAAGCCTTTTCTTTTTCCACAACGGTTCATCGTACGCAGTAGCGTGTCAAGTCACGGTTTCATTGCCGCCTTCTTGCAATAACCTTTGCTTCAATTTTCGCCAATATGCCACTGGATCAACGCTTTGGGTTAAAACGCCAATCACATCAGATACGGCAAAATACCAAAGCTCCTTTTCTTCGTCCCAATGTCGACGAATTTCGCTTCCTTCAAAAATCGCAATTTTGCTTATTGTTTTATCTGCCATAGTTATTTTTCTTTATTCTCTATCGGCATTTGTGCCAGAAACTTATCAAAATCACTTTTAAAGATCTTATCCTGCGTGAGGCGATACTTTTCAAACTGTGTTTCAGCATGAAGCTTTGCCTCTTCGTGGCTAATTTTACCGGCACCGACCAACAATTCCGCTTCGTTAAACTCCAAGAACCCATCCAGCCGCTTTACCCAATCTTCCATAGTCATTGGAATGCGCCGCTCTGCCTGTAGCTCGGCATAGTCAAGATACATAGAAACCAATCGTTCCAAAAAATCCAGTTCTTGTTGGGTTAAATAATTTTTAGCAATAGATACATCAAACTTTTGAATTTTGCCATTGGGCGCCGCTTCCCATGACGTTAGTCCCATATGTTCTTTTTGCGCATTGGCTCTTTCCACTATTAACTCAGCCGCTGTGTGACGATGTACCGCATAATGCAACTTGTTTTGCACCATTTTGAAAAATTCTTTCGTCGTTTTTGCTGATGAATCATAATCAACACTGGTAGCATAAATATCAGTAATTTTTTGATAAAACATCCGCTCGCTCAGGCGAATCTCGCGGATAAGTTGGAGTTGGCGCTCAAAATATTCATCCGTAAACATATGACCTTTTTTGAGACGCTCCACATCCATCGTCCATCCTTGGATAGTGTAGTCTTTCACTATTTGGCGTGCCCATTTTCTAAATTGCACAGCTCGTTCATTTTCGATCTTGAAACCCACAGAGATTATGGCTTGGAGATTATAGTGATCAACCGTGTATTTTTTCCCATCCTTGGCAGTTATTAAGTATTGCTTAATAACTGAATTAGTTATTTCATCATCGTCTTTTAATCTTTTAAGATGCTGGTTGATAGCCGCAACACTAACTCCATATAATTCGGCCATCATCTTTTGCGTTAGCCAAATGTTTTCATCTTCATACCGCATTTCTATAGATTGCTTGGTGCCCCCCGTGGAAGCAATAAAAGTCAAATACTCAGAAGCAGATGATGTGGAAGTTGGTGACTTTACAATTGACTTATTCATAGTTATTCCAAATTAAAACCAACATTTTTGAGTTGTTTTTTTATTTCTTCGTCCAAGCGTTTTTCCTCTTTCATCTGCTCTGCTAGTTTGGCAGTTAGCTCTGCCATTTTGTCTTCAAACGGAATACCGTCATCTTCCTCGTCTTTGATACCCACATATCGCCCCGGAGTAAGGACAAAATTGTGCTTGATGATTTCATCAATATTTGCTGACTTGCAAAAACCTTTCACATCTTCGTAATGTCCATCGTGTTTTCGCCACTGGTGATACGTTGCAGCGATTTTGGCGATATCTTCTTCGGAAAATTCACGATGCGTACGATCCGCCATAAACCCGACTTCTGAGGCATCTATAAAAAGGATTTCGCCAGTGCGCTTACGATCACCATTGCCGGTGTGCTTGCGGGAGATAAACCAAATGCAAGCTGGAATGCCGGTGTTATAAAAAAGCTGTTTAGGAAGTGCAACAATACAATCTACTAAATCATTTTCAATCAGTGTCTTTCTGATTTCGCCTTCGTTATTTGTTTGCGATGAGAGCGAACCATTCGCCAAAACACACGCCATCACGCCTTTTGGCGAGAGGTGATAAATCATATGTTGAAGCCAAGCATAATTGGCGTTGCTTGCAGGGGGCATGCCGTACTGCCAACGGGGATCATTTTGCAAAAGCTGCCCCGACCAGTCACTATCATTAAATGGCGGATTGGCAAGCACAAAATCAGCTTTAAGATCTTTGTGCAAATCATTCAAAAACGAGCCCTCGGTATTCCATTTCACTTGACTGCCGTCAATTCCGCGAATGGCAAGGTTCATGCGACACAAACGATAGGTTGTCTGGTTGCTTTCTTGTCCGTAAATTGAAATATCGTCTATGTTTCCTTTGTGACTTTTCACAAATTTTTCGCTCATGATAAACATTCCGCCACTACCGCACGCAGGATCAAAAACTCTGCCCTTGTATGGCTCAATCATTTCAACCATGATGCGAACGATTGACTTTGGCGTGTAGAATTGACCGCCCTTTTTACCTTCAGCATTGGCAAATTCGCCAAGGAAATATTCATA
>CAZTME010000033.1:0-11663 GCA_964614795.1 uncultured Pseudomonadales bacterium
AGTGTACCAGTAGCGATAGTTACTTTGTTGTAAGTACCGTTGTCACCTAGAGGGATTATTTTTACAGTAATTGTTGTAGGACTGGGATATCTGCTGTGGTTTTTATTTTGGCGAACAGAAGTACCTATTACTCCACCAGATACCACTCCTGGTCAAACTGGTCAGTTACCTGATATTGGTGAAGGTCCACCCACAGGAGTGGTGATAGATCCAATTACCGGACTGCCAATTTCTGGCAATATCGGCCAATCTGGGGGACAAATACCAACTACTCCAGGTCAAATAGGCGGTCAACCTACGGTTAGTGATCGAGCAATTGGTGGGCTTACGACTGCTAAAACAGTGATTGCTAAAAATATTACTGGAGTTAAACCAATTGGTGACGGTAAAAGTTTCAATTATTACGACTCAGCTGACAATAAATTTTATCGTTTGACTGCCAGTGGTGAGGTACAACCTTTATCTGATAAAAGATTTTTCAATGTTGATACAGTCACCTGGTCACCTGATGGTGAAAAGGCAATTTTGGAATATCCGGATAGTACCAATATTTATTATGATTTTACTCAAGATAAGCAGGTGACCCTACCTAGGCAGATGACAGAGTTTGATTTTTCTCGCACCGGAACAAATATTGGTTTTAAATGGCAGTCAGATTTAGCCAATGATGATTGGTTAGGTGTAGCAACTCCGGACGGTAGTGAAATTAAGTTTGTTGAGCCTATGAATAATGCTGGAGAAGATGTCCAGGTGGTTGTCTGAAGCCATGCATGCCATGAGTCCGGCAGAGTCTGGGTTGATGGGTAAATTGGTAATGATGTCTTCCAAAGCATTCAAGGCAGGTACAACAACTCTTTATTTTCCCTTCACCCTCTCCAATGTAGTCCGTGACTATCAAACCGCTACGATGGTTTCCAAATACGGTTTTAATCCTGCGGTGTGGTTATCAGGATTTAAAGACGGTTTCCGCTCAGCATTTAAATGGGAATCTAAAGCCTACGACGAATTTATGAGAAACCAAGGTGGCTATGGGAGCTACATTGAATCAACAAAAGGGCTATCAGTTGCTTCTGAGCAATTATTCCGACCCAGATGGATGGAAAGGACAAAAGCGGTCCTTAATCCCTTTGAGCTGATAGGAAACTTTTCTGAAGCCATAGAGCTTGCTCCACGACTCGGAATCTACAAAAAAGCTCTGAGCAAAGGTGCCAGTCCTTTAGAAGCAGCATTTGAAGCACGAAATGTCACTGTCGACTTTGCCAAAGCAGGAGTTGAAGCCCGCCTGATTAATATGTGGGTTCCGTTTGTAAATGCCCGCTGGCAAGGGTTACTAAATGTCACCCGTGTCATGAAAGATAATCCTGTCCGGACTGCCGCCAGAGCTCTTGCCATGACTGTTCTTCCTGGAATCGCTACTTATTTTTACAATGTCATGAACCATGAGGAATTGTGGGATGACATCCCACAGTGGGCAAAGGATACCTACTTCATCATTATTGTCGGCGAGGAAAAAGATGAGGATGGTAATAAAGTTCCCAAAGTGATCCAGATTCCTAAAGGTGATGTCGGGACAATTTTCTTCAACCCCCTGATGTACTCATTTGAGTACGTGCGTAAGCAGGAACCTCAGAATCTCTTTAAGCTGGGTCTGGAATGGATGAGCCAGTTGGCACCGGTTCCATTTACAAGGGATGGAGAATTATCTGCTCAAGCATTCTTCTCGGGTGCCTTACCACCCATTATTCGAACACCACTTGAAATAGCCACAAACACAAACTTCTTCACTGGATTTCCGGTGGTCCCAAGAAAATTAGAAAAGGTTGCCCCATCAGAACAATACGATAGTAGAACACCTGATTTAGCAGTCAAAATTGGTCGCGCACTTGGTGTAAGCCCTATGAAGCTCACACACGCCGTTTACGGGCTTACAGGGAGTCTGGCACGCGAGCTATTAAGCCCTGCAGATGTCCTGGGACTGACAATGGATCGTTTTTACCGAACTCAGGGCGGTGAGAAACAACGTAGAGCCTGGGATATCAAATATGAAGCCGAGGTAGGCTACAACACCACCCGTCTGCAAATGAAGAAGCTTGTCGAGGCAGGTGATCTTCAGGGAGCACAGCAAATGGCACTGAGGTGGAATGAGGAAGCGGAAAAGCTAATTCCACAGGTTGTCCCGCTTCTGATGAAAGACGATCCTAAAGAAGCATCGCTTTTCCAAAGCAGCATCACCTTCAATGCGAATGATTTACAACGCTTATTAAAAACGACTCTTCCCGGTGGTATTCCTCAAGAAACGGACAGTGATGAACAGAAATCACCACGTATTCCATTGAAGACAGAGACTGGTTCCGGAGACAATCAAAGTATCAAGAGTCTCATTTATAGATAAACAGCTATGGCAGATATAACCAGACCAATTGAACCATTTGAACTAAACCAGGGATTTGGAGAAAACCCCGCAGACTATGCTCGGTTTGGACTCAAAGGACATAACGGCTGGGACTTAAAAACAAAGTTTCCCGATACTCCACAAGGCTTTCGAAATATTCTCTCTTCTTGGGCTTCTAAATTTTATACGCAAGGCAACGAAGGAAATGATGGCTTCGGGCTGTACGTTGAAGTCATCGTACAACTTTATAACACTTACAAGCTGACCTATGCTCACTGCAAATCCATTGAAAACTTTGAGAATAAGAACGAAGGTGACACGCTGGCCATCAGCGATAATACCGGCAACAGTACCGGTAGTCATCTCCATTTAACTGTAAAACGAGGCCAACTTCAGAATGGCAAATTTGTAAGTGACAACTATAACAATGGCTACTTCGGAGCAATTAATCCCCAAGAGTTCTTTGATGAACTTAGAAAGTACAAGAAGGAGAAAGGCACGACATCTGCTCCTGAAGGTTGTCTGGTGCCAAACACGCCTGAATGGCGAACTAAGTACGAGCAGGTGGTCTCTTCAGCAACTAAATGGGCTGACACATTAAAGATTTTAGAAATCGCAGATGACCCCAATACTACCCCCAGCGACAGAATTAAGAGTGTAGTAGGAGGGTATAAAAGTAGGGAAACTGACCTATCTAACAAGCTAAATGAGAAGTCTATTGAAATCAGCAAAGCCACCCAGGAGATAACCAATAGAACCGAACAAGTTGGCAGACTTGAGAAGGATTTGCTAGACAAAGATAAATACTATAAAGCCCTGATTGACGCACTGAATAAACAACTCAAACACGGCTCGGATGCTCTCCCCTTAGCACAGGCTCGCATAGGGGTACTGGAGGGCCAGCTAGATGAGGCGAATAAAGCCAAGGGCAGAGCTCTAAATGATGCTCAGGAAGCCAAAAGCCAGTTGGATGCCTGTCAAAAGGGCACGTTGGTCCCGACTCCACAATTAATTTTTTCTCTAGTTGTTCAGTATCTCAGTAATAAATTACCTAAAGGAGGTGAAAAATTATGATAGTTACCAGCCCAAAATATCAGTTGACAGTCGACGACTTTAAAAAGCTTGGTACGGGTTTGGGAATTGCACTCCTCGGAGCAGCATTAACGTATTTGACTGAAAAGATTCCCAATATAGACTTCGGCCAATGGACTCCGATTGTTGTTGCTTTCTGGTCAGTCGTTGTGAATACCATTAGGAAATGGCTCACCGATAGTAAATATATTGAATCCAACTAACCATGAACAACGAACCAGTAAACACCGTTGAAATGCTCGAGCGGGTAGCCAAACTCGAAGAACGGGTTGATGGTGGGTTTGGTTCTGTGAATAAAGAGCTCAAGGAAATTAAAGAAAACCACTTACACCAATTACAAGCGGATGTTAGCGACTTAAAAGTAAAGGTAAGTACTTTGGCAGTGAAGATCAGTATTGCGGCGGCGGTAGCAACAATAGTTGGAGATTTTATTTTCCGTCTTCTTTTTCGGTAGAAGACTTAGTCTTCTTGTCTTTTTTGACAGGCTTTTCTTCTGACTTGTTATTGAACACAAGATTATTCAAATCATTAGTAAATCCCTTAAATGAGTTAGCATTCAATACATGGAAGTATCCCGCATCAGGATTACCGGTAAAGATTAAAGTATCACCAGGATTAATGTTCTGAGCTTTACGCAGTTTTGCAGGTATAACAATTTGACCGCGCGAACTCACCGGAGCGGTCCCGAAGACTGTCATCTTTACTTGTGGCTTCTTTTTTGAGCCTGTATCTTTCATAGTCATTTAAAAACGGCAACTAACCCACCGAGAAATTGTCCTACTATAAAGAATAATCTTTAATGTAGGTTGTGGGTATTATACAATACATCTAACTCGAGATCAGTGCAACAACAGAAAGTGACAGAAATAACCTTGTATAAACAGCGATAAAAGAAGTAAAATACAGAAAGTGGGATCATTAAAAAGTGGCAAAAGAGTTAATGCCCATTCGTTCTTTAAGAAGCTGGAACTGTAAAGCAAGATCCTGTTTGATATAGTCATCCAGGCTAAATAGGTTCGAGCTGAGTACCGTTACCAGCTCAATTTATATATTTGGGCGATTATTACCTTCTTAATTTTCTTGTGAAAAAATTTGGGCGGAAGGAGCAGCCAATTGGTTGGATGGGCAACTTGAGTTATGAATCGCTAATTCTTGCTCAACGTTTTTTTGAATTCCAAGTGTGAGATAGACAATTCCGCCAACAAATGAAGTTTTTTGATTATTTAAAATACAGTCGCTCATTTCTTCATAAGTTTTGAGTTTACTATAGCAAGAAGCCTGGCTGTTTTTGGGATCAGATACTTCGATTTGCGCGATTTCCAGACACTGATTTAATTTTGCCATTGGTGGAGCAATGAATTGACTATATATTAAGTATCCTATGACAATAATGATAATTAAAAATATTAACGATTTCATTGATTATTTCATAAACGAAAAAATGATAAAAAGCGACAAATTAGCAAAACCTACAGTTTCAGTATACCAAATTGGTTGATAATCAGTTATTATCAAGTGATGAAAGATTATTTTCGCTCCTTCGCAACCGGTGTTTCACGATTGGCTGGTTCACCCAAAACGTTTGTTTTAGCGGTTATAATGATTGTAATTTGGTTAATGCTGGGAGAATTATTTTCTTTTTCCGACACGTGGCAATTGTTTATCAATACTCTTACAACAATAATTACATTTTTAATGGTTTTTCTTATTCAGAATACGCAAAATAGAGATACTAAAGCCATTCATATGAAATTGGATGAACTCTTGCGATCAACAAAAACAGCCAGAAATGAATTTATAGATATTGAAAAAATGAGTGATGAGCGTTTGGAAGCAATGCATGAAGAATTTGAAAAATTGCATAATCGAGCGGAAAGAGAACTCCACAGAAGAAAACCAAAAAATAAACTCGTGACATAATATGAAATTAATCTCATTTCATGAGCACTTCTCATAATTTCAATCCATCAGCTGAAGTTTCGGTGGTAGTCACTGTTCTCAATGAAGTAAACACTATTATTTTACTGTTGAATGCCTTGGCCAAACAGACACTTTTGCCAAAGGAAGTAATAATTGTGGATGGAGGCTCAAAAGACGGAACACAGTCGTTGTTGCAAAAATTGCGTAAACAATTTAAGTTTCCAGTAATTTTTCGGCAAGCCAATGGCAATCGCAGTGTGGGTCGAAACGTGGCAATTAGCGAAATGAGCGCTTGCGAATTAATCGCGATAACCGATGCCGGTTGTTTGCCAAAAAAAGATTGGCTGGAGAAATTGGTTGAGGCGCAAAAAAATACCAATGCTTGGGTAGTAGCCGGTTATTATCAGGTTTGGCATGATGCGAGTAATTTTCAAAAATTAATAGCTCCGTTTTTTTTGGTCATGCCCGATCAAATTAAGAGCGACGATTTTTTGCCAGCAACCAGATCAATGTTGTTAAAGAAGATTGCTTGGAAAAATACCGGAGGGTTTGATGAGAAGTTAAGTGATAATGAGGATTATGTTTTTGCGCGCGACCTGCGGTCGCGCGCAATTTCCATGACCTTCACCAATCAAGCAATAGTTGAATGGCAACCACCAAACAATATAAAATCATTTTATCGGACAATCTTTCGTTTTGCCAGGGGTGATGTTCAAGCCGAAATTTTTCGACCGGCTCTAAAAAAACTCATCATTAGAACCTTGCTGTTTTTTACAATGGCGATTATTGCATTTAGTATCTCTTTGCTATTTTTCTTCCTCACTCTATTGATAATTTTAATAGTTTATTCATTTTTTTCCATTTTTAAACATCGAAAACATTTGCCCGAACTCTGGATATTATTACCAATCTTTCATTTAATTGCCGATTTGGCAATTTTGCATGGAAGTTTCCTTGGTTTGAAAAAGATAAAATCAAAAAAGAAGTGATGCCCCGCTAGGATTCGAACCTAGATACTCAGCTCCAAAGGCTGATGTCCTGCCATTGGACGACGGGGCAACAAGCAAGAACGATATTGTAGCAAATTTTCTTCTTTTCGCCTACCCTATTCATCGGACTTGTCCGACAACAACAATGGATCCATTTGTTCATCTTTTATATTCGAGATAATGGTTAGTCGGCAATTTTTGTCGGTTGCAAAAAAGTTAATTTTCGATTAATCAAGCCGATTAATTGAGGTCCCTGATAAATCATGCCGGTAATTAATTGCACTAAATCTGCTCCAAGCTCAATTTTTTGTTGGGCATCTTCGGGAGAAAAAATTCCGCCGGTACCGACTATGATAAATCTTTTGCCGAAATGTTTTTTGGTCAAAGCAATTAACAGATTAGATCGATGAAATGTTGGTTTGCCACTCACATTACCTTTAAGAGAGTTCCAAAGTTTTTTATCATTTTCACTGACTTCCGGATTGTTATGATCCTTGGTCAAATTACCGAAAATTACACCGGCAATTTTATGCCGATCAATTACTTCCAATAAAGAAAGCGTCTCTTCTTGGGATTGATCAATTGGTAATTTTACAAAAACAGGTCTGGATAAATTCAATCTATCTATTAAAGTTAATAATACTTCTAACCTTGGGCAATTAGTAAAAGGCTCACCGCCAAAAGTGTTGGGACAACTAATATTCAGTTCATAGAGCTTGTGAAACAATGGCGCTTTCTCACACAATATGAATGTTTGAGCAATATCCATTAACTGCTCTTTGGTAGATGAAAAATGTTTATTAGTGCTGGCAATACTAATGGCCACAGGAATTGGAAAATGTTGAAATGCCAATTTTTCAATCACAGCATGCACACCGATATTTTTCAATCCTTTATTGACAATTAAACCTTTGCTTTCCTTCAATCTGGTCAATCTGGGTTTTGAGTTGCCCCCATATGCTTCCAATGTGATCGTGCCTACGGTTTGCCAGCCATAACCCACCGTGTCTAAAACATTGGTCAAATCCGCATTATAATCATAGCCCGCGGAAAGACCGATTCTATTCGGAAAAGTAATGCCCGCAAATGTTACATGACTTGCCTGATTTGAAAAACCAAGAAAGAAACTCAAAATAAATTTGAATGCTTTAATTCGAGAAAGCATTGAGCCGGAAAAAATCATTTTTTCATGAATTGTTTCAGGGTCGATCAAGAAAAAAATTGGTTTTAAGAAAAATTGATAAAACTTCATGCCGATATTTAAAATTAGACCCTTGATGAAATAACTTTCTCCTAGATTTATTTTTTTGGCTAAAAGAGTCGTAGTCGTAAAAATCGATAGTGAAATGAAGGCGGAAAGAAGACAATAAAAACACCAAGCTTTGAGTACGAAAGCCATAATGAAAACCAGATAAAGCGAAAAAATAAAACCGATGCTGGTTAAGATTTGTAACTTATCGATTATTCTAAAGCCATATTTTTTTATCCATCTAAATTTTGAAGGTATGGGAATTTCCAAAAACATCCAGGTTGTGAGCAGAAAAACGCTAATATAATAGAACAAGCCGAAAGCTGAAAGAGGAAATGGGCCAATTTTGGCATACTCACTTGTTAAGACTTTTTCGCATTGAAATGCATTGCTGCATGGTGGGATTTGATTGGTTAATCCTTGATAAAGCAAATATCCGGCATCTGTCATGCCCAGTATACTTAAAATGATTATTGTAAGTGTCAAAACTTTTGTTAAGGATTTTTCTTTCATATAATTTTACAGTCCTGTGATGTTTTTATAACGAAATTAATTTAGTATTGCATTGTTTTGAATTTAATAGCAAGTTAATAAAAAGTATCAATTATTATCATTAACGCTGTTAAACCTCTGCTTCTTCTATACTCTATTCATAGATATTTTACTAGATGCAAAACTCATTAGGCTTATTGAGAGAAATAACGAAAGGTTTATACATGTTGATAATTCGCCATAAGTCTATATAAGAACATAATAAATATTATCGGTGTCACTGTCTTTTCCTGGAAAAATATCTTCAATTGTCAAACCAGTATCCATACAATATTTCTGAAATTCTTCGTCACTGGAGTGATGACAATATCTGAAAGTTTGTTGATCGCCTTTCCAAGTCAGTAAATAATCGTTGCTATCTCCACTTGAATCAGGTTTTTCTTCAATTGAGATTAAATGACCATTTCTCATTAAACGAGCATTATTTTTACATTGCCAAACACTGATGAGAATCATTCCCTGATGAGTGGTAATTATTGTTTTTAGCGCTGATAAAAATTTCACTCTGGCTAAGTGAGAAGGTAGGTGATGCCAAAACCCAAAACAACCAATCAGAATCTGATCGGAAAAATTTAAATTTTTTGAAAGATTGGAAACAAAAACTTCTTGATTTTTCATTAATTGAGAAAAAATATCTAATTCTATATAAATTGAGTGAGGAAATAATTGTTGATTTCTTCTGGCACATTCTTGAAGCAAGCTTGTATTTGCGTCACATGCAATATATTTAACTATGTTTTTATTTGTTTGAGCCATAAATTGTCCAAAACGGCCGTTACCACATGCTATGTCAATTACCGAATCGGAATTTTCAATCATGTCGGGGCGTTTTTTGGCGAAGATTTTCCAACCAGTCCATGAATTAGTTCTGGTTTGAGAAAATGATTGACTAAATTTTTGATAAAAATCAAGCGTCTCTTGATTGGCTTGACTGGAAGAAAATTGTTTCATAATTTGAGTTTTATCTTGTACAATACGCAATAAATGGCTCTATCGCAAATTAGAACGCATTGAATAGCATTGACTGCAGAAAATTTCACATCCAGTTTTGCTATTATTCCCAATAGGCCCAATTATATACGAGTAATTTGCTTGGTTGAGGGTCTTTTTGAGTAAATTCAAATCTATTGATAGACCTAAACTTATTTACTAGAGAAGATTATGAAGTCTTTACAAACCACTGATTATTCGCTTTTGAATGATCATATGCAAAACTGGCACAGTAATGGAGCGACTTCTCATCAAGTGCAAATGTTGATTAAGTTGCTTTCAAAAACGACCGGTGAACACTGGAGCAAATCCAAATTATTGAAGTATTATCACAATTTCTTGAAAGAAAGTGATCTTCAGCCCAATTTGAATCTCCTTTCAATTTTGCGAAGAAAACCAATTCGAACTCTTTCGGGAGTGGCGCCAATTACAGTCTTAACAAAGCCGTTTGCCTGTCCAGGTCAATGTATTTTTTGTCCCAATGACGTAAGGATGCCTAAAAGTTACTTGGCCGATGAGCCGGGCGCTCAACGCGCAGAGAGAAATTGGTTTGATCCATATCTGCAAACCTATAATCGTCTGCAAGCTTTGGTGGAAATTGGTCATCATGTTGACAAGGCAGAGTTGATTGTTTTGGGTGGAACTTGGTCTTTTTATCCGGAATCTTATCAAATCTGGTTTATTGCGGAGTGCTTCAGAGCATTGAATGAATTTTCAACAGGGAAAGATGATCGACTTCAAAGAGAAAAGCAATATCAATTAGCCAATCTCAATGCGAAAAATAAAGGCAAAATTATTGTCAGTAACGATCCGACAATCAATGAAGAAGCGGCGAGAGTATTAAGTATAAAAGGTACAGCCATGAGTGTGGGTGAGTATAATCGAGTCATTACACAGCACTATTCTCAACCTGAAAAAAATGCTGGTATTTCAGATTGGCAAGTATCAAGCTGGAGTATTTTGGAAAAAATGCATCACCAAAATGAGACTGCCAGTGTTAGATGCGTTGGTTTGGTTTTGGAAACAAGGCCTGATTCAATTTCTCCAAAGGAAGTGATTAAATTGAGAAAATTCGGTGCCACCAAAATTCAAATTGGTGTGCAAAGTTTAAATGATTCGGTGTTAAAGAAAAATCGTCGCGGTCATGATGTAAAAGCAACAAAAGATGCTTTTTCTTTACTGAGACAAGCAGGATTTAAAATTCATGCCCACTGGATGGCCAATCTTTATGGATCTTCACCCAGTCAGGACAAATTGGATTTTAAAAAATTTTTTGAACCTGATTTTTGCCCAGATGAATTGAAAATTTATCCCTGTTCATTAATTGATTCGGCAGAATTAATTAAATACTATGAAAAAAAATTATGGAAACCATATTCGGAAGATCAATTAGCCAGTGTGATCAAGTACGCCATTTTACATTCTCCAGCCTATTGTCGTCTAACGAGAATTATTAGAGATATTCCTGGTCAATATATAGTGGCTGGGAATAAAAAAACAAATTTTCGCCAAATTGTTGAAAAAAAGATCGAAAAAAATTTGAAAGCTGTTAAAGAAATCAGAACTAGAGAAATAAGGCACATGATTTATGATCCCTCTGAAGTTAAATTTCTTATAAGAAAGTATAAAACGAGTATTAGTCAAGAAATTTTCATTGAAGCTAATCTTCCTTCCACAAATTTCAATGAAGGATTAATTATCGGTTTTTGCCGTTTGTCATTACCTCGCAATACCTTTATTGAAGAATTATCGGCTGCAGCCATGATTAGAGAATTACATGTTTATGGTAAATTAACTCAATTGGGGAGTGTGGGTAATGCTCAACATGTGGGTTGGGGTTCGCAATTACTACAAAAAGCCAAATTGATTGCGAAAGAAGCCAATTATAAAAAATTAGCAGTGATTAGTGCCATTGGCACAAAAGAATATTATCGAAAACAAGGTTTTATTGATGGGGAGTTATATCAGTTTTGTGATTTGAAACAAGTTTAATGCTCTGTAGAAGATCCGCGGGAGTAAGTCCGTGGTGGCTCAGTGTTAATCATAATTAGACTTGTAGAGCGCTAACAAAAAGATTCATTTGCTCATCTTTTGGTCATTTTCTTCGTTGTTTACTTTTTCAATTAGCTTTGGCTATTATCAGTCGCAAGCGCCTTGAAAATGTTCCAAAATCTATATCAAATTAATTCATGTTCTTATCGCGCGATAAGTCTATTAAGGAATCTCATCAAATTTATGTTTTTTCTCTTTAGCCAAACGTTCCTTCGTCAGTGAGATTTTTCTTTTCATCACCGCTTCCAAATCAATTTCCAGCTCAATACCCAGCAAAATAACACAAGCTAAAACATCTGCAAACTCATCGGCCAAATTTAAATGATTGTATGACTCCACTTTTTGTTTTCTTTGAAGTCTCATGCTACTTAAAATTTCGTCCGAAAGCTCACCAATTTCTTCCATCATTTTCAATGTTCTGGCAAAT
>CAZTME010000034.1:0-11652 GCA_964614795.1 uncultured Pseudomonadales bacterium
ACTCGCTTTGCCTTTGAACTCAAATCTTCTAAAAGTTGAGCGAAATGAAGCTAGAGCCAGACAAGCTTCATCTATGGGAGTGTCATTGAGATAATGAGTGGCCAAAATGGCTGCCAAAGCATTTTCCACATTGTGTTGACCGGGAACTTGTAATTCCAACGAATAGGCTTGCTGATTAAAAATAAATCGAGTTTGAGTTTTCGGTGCAGACCCAACAAACGAAGTAATTCTTGCCTGAGCGCTTTTATTAAAACCATAACTGATAAATTGATGGTTGGGTAACAATTGTTTTAATTTTTCGATATTATCAATGTGAGTTATGATCGGTTTTTGTAGCTTTGATTGTTTAAACCATTCAGTAAACACGCGCCAGGTATGTTCTTCATTTATGTAAACATCCGGATGATCATATAAAATTCTTGAAGCGACAATTAAGTTGGGTTTAAGATAGGAAAATCTTGGAATTAATTGTGCTCCGCTTTTAACATCGGTTGGATTTTGTGCGTATTCATCGGCTTCAACTACTTCCCAATCACTCCGGTTTGTCCATTGGCCCACAGTTTTCAGATCAATAATTTTTCCCACCCCCACCGAATAACTTGGGTGTTGATGGGTTTTTTCCAAAATCCAGGCAATCATGGCCGAAATACTGGATTTGCCCCCAACTCCGCAAACGCCTATTGTCTGTTTGCGATTAAACCACTCTGCTAAAGCTTGAGCGTGGGACAAACATCGAATACCTAAGGCTTTGGCCTCCAAAACCTGAGGGTGATGTTCTCCTTGATGAGCCCCGGTGTAAATGAGTAAATTCGTATCTTTTGGAACGGGAGCGCTAAAGGTATGAATTTTGATGGCAAATTGAGCTAATTGCTCTGCGGTGACAAAATCTTCTACAACATCACTTCCCTCCACCACCCAGCCGTCGGCAATTAATATTTCCGCCATAGCGGTTAAAGCAACTCCTTTGATACCTACAAGATAAGCTTTTTTTCGCAGCGGTTTAGTCATAACTTTACTGATTGGCAAAAAAATCTTTCAAGGCAATTTTTACAATGGCCGGATTGTGTCTAATCAGAGATCTTGGTGTTTGATCGCTACTACTATTTGGTGTGGCTACTGTTGCCAGAGGATACAATTTAACTCTTTGATCGTTGGGTAAATCGAAATTTACAACGTGTTCCTGTTCTTTGGAATATTTTTCCAAAACTTCAGCCGGTAATTCTCCTTGATGAACGATAATGCGAGAGATTGGCCTGCCAATGCTTTTTTCAATGGCTTTTACATGATCGGAAACATTCATGTTCAACGTTTGACTGGCCCTTGTCATGATATTGCAGAAGTAACAGATGGGAATATGAGACTGGGAAATTATTTTTTTTAAACCTGGAACAAGTAGTACCGACTGCAAACTGGCATAAAAATCACCTGGACCGATGATGATTGCTTGAGCGGATTTAATTGCTTTCTTAACCTCCGGATTTAATATTGGAATTGGTTGAAGAGAAAAGCGCTGGATATTATCATGCGGCGCATTAGGTTCATCCAAAAAATGTTCACCCACAATTTTTTGGCCATTTTCATACTCAACAACCAAATTATAAGCGGATTCGGAAACCGGAATAACGCTTCCTTGAATGCGAAATACTTTTTGGGCCATTTGCAAGGCTGAAGTGGTGGAACCGGTAATATCTTGCAAAGCGGTTAAAATTAAATTGCCTAAATTATGACCTTTTAATCCAATCCCTTTTTCAAATCGATAAAGCAGAAGTTGGCGAATTTCCGCTTGACTAATCGGATCTGCCAAAGCGGCTAGAGATTGCCTTAAGTCTCCAACCGGAGGAAAGCCAAACTCATCACGAATGCGACCGCTTGAACCACCGGAATCGCTGGAATTAATAATGCAAGAACAAGCATAGCCCAATTCGCTAGCCGCACTCACCACCGGAAAAATGCCTGTTCCTCCACCAATAATTACAATTTTCTTACTTGTTTTCATAACGGTACAATCACCTGTTTTACATACTCCGCATCATTCCAAGGTATTTCTTGTGTGCCATAGCACATGCTTTTTTCGTGACCCTTGCCGGTAATTAATACCAAGTCATTGGCAGAAGCCAATTCGGATAAAGCATAGGAGATGGCCTGACCTCTGTCTGCAATACTGATAACATTTGCTTTACCAAAAATTACGCCATCCTTAATACTACGAATGATTGACCACGGATGTTCTCTGCGAGGATCTTCACTGGTAATAATGGTCACATCCGCCAATCTTGATGCTATTTCACCCATGATTGGCCTTTTTTGCCAATCTCTTTCTCCGGCGCAACCAAAGATAAGAATTAATTTAGCATGATCGGATAAATTTTTTCGAGTAGCCATTAAAACTTGTTCCAAAGAATTGGGTGTGTGGGCAAAGTCCACAATCACTTTGCATGGTTTTTCTCTAACCACTTCCATTCTTCCCGGTACTCCCGAAAAATTTAAGATTGCATTTGGTAATTTATCTTGATCCGCACCCGCTTCGATTGCCATTAGGCAGGCTAAGGTGGCATTTGATTGATTATATGATTCGGGAAATCTGGTTTTGATGGCTTTTTGTACAGTAGTGGGCAAAGATTGCAACTTTTTGTATAACTTCACATTGATATTTTTGGGAAAACCAATTTTTTGTAGTATCGAGCTTGATTTGTCATCACTATTAAGAAAGACAGTTTTTGCTTTGAGCATGATTTGTCTTTTTGCTTTAACGTATTCTTCGTAACTGGGATGATAATCCAAGTGCTCGTGAGTAATGTTGGTCAAACCCACTATCTCAGGTTTTATGCCCCAAGTACGATATTGGTATATTCCATGAGAAGTTGTTTCTATGACTGCGTGAGTGCAGTTGGCTTTCAGCATTTCGCTTAAGGCTAATTGAAGTTGAGCGGGATCGGGATTGGTGACATGAAAACCCGTATCTTGAAACGTGTTATTAATTTTTGCTCCCACTGTGGTAATTAATCCCGTCTTAATTTCTTGAGATTCAAGCAAATGATGTAAAAGCGTGGTGGTTGTAGTTTTGCCATCGGTGCCGGTCACACACAAAATTCGCAATTTTTTGGCGGGATAATGATATTTTATTTGTGAAACGAGTCCTTTTAAAAGACCGGTTTTAACAAAATGATAAGGTTTTTTTAATTTGTAGATGAGAAAATTTAAATGTTTTTTCATTATTATTGTGCAGGAACTCTATTATATAGCATGCCTGAAAAAAACAGTGCCGATTTATTGAAGATTACTCATTTACTTCTTCTGCAGTTGAAGTTTCATAGGGAATTCCCAGCATTAAGTAGAGTGAAGAAGCAATTTTGTACCATAGTGGGGCGGCCGTTTCGGCCGCCCAAGGACTGGATTGTGGAGCAACCAACTTCACCAACATTACAAATTTTGGTTCTTCTGGTGGAGAAAAACCAATAAAACTGGCAATGGTTTTTTCTTTGTCATAACCTCCTTGAATGGCGACTTGTGATGTTCCCGTTTTACCGGCCACTCTGAATTTTTTATCATAAATCCATTGCGCCTCACCTTTTCTAGCAGCGTACTCCATCATTTCTTTCATTGTTTTTGCTGAAGTTTCAGAAATAATTTGTTGTTGATTTTGTATGTCAATATTTTCCTGGTCCTCTCGCTTTACGATGTGTGGATGTACCAGTTTTCCATCGTTGGCAATCGTTGCCACTGCCCGCAGCAGTTGCATACTGGTGGTTGAAATTCCTTGACCGAATGAAATGGTTGCAGTTTCTACCGGCCCCCATTTTTGTGGAAAAGGAGTGCTTGTATCTCCTTGAAGTTCCAAGCCCGTAGGTTGACCAATGTAAAATTTTTCAATATATGATTTTAATCTTTCGGATCCGAGCAATTCAGCAATATATATCATGGCCGTGTTATCTGATTTGGCCAATGCTTCTTTCATAGTGATATTGGGATGATAAATATCATTCCAGGTTTTAATGGTATATTTACCAAACACTCTGGGACCCGAACATTTGGGACAAGTTGTTTCCGGATTAATTAAACCGGCGTCCAAGCCTGCCGCCACAGTCAAGAGTTTAAAAGTTGAACCCGGTTCATAAGTATCCATAATGGCCGGATTTTTGTAGAGCTGTGGGTCTGATTGGGCGTAATCTGCGGGATTGAAGGAAGGACTGATCGCTAAAGCCAAGATATTACCATTTTGCGGATCCATGACTAAAACTTCTCCTTTTTCCGCTCCATATTCCACCATTGCTTCTTGTAAATAAGTTTCGACAAGATGCTGAACATCCCGACGAATAGTTAAAGTGATATCACTTCCCTGCAGTTGAGAAGAAGTGCGAATTCCTTCCGGTGTTAATTGATAACCTCTGGCATCCGTCAAAACTGTTTTACTATCTTTTTTGCCTCTTAGTTCCTTATCGAGCATGCCTTCAATGCCAAAATATCCTTGATCTTCTCCCTGAGTATCTTTTCCCAAAAATCCGATTATTTGGCCGGCCATTGACGCCTCTGGATAATATCTAACGTAATGTTCTTCAAAACCAACCCCGGGATCCTGAATTTGTTCGGAAAGCAGTTTTTTTTCTTCTGCTGAAAGATCATTGACCAGATACAACCATTTACTATCTTTTTTTGTTGCCAATTCTTGAGTTTTGTCGCAAATCTGAGCCGACTGCGATGCGTCTCGTGTTTTAATCACATCGCATATTTTATCTGCTACCGTTTTTGTTTCGGCTTTCATTAAATTGGGTTGAATAAACAATTTGTAAACCGGAGTCATGACAGCCAGAATGTAATCATCACTGGTTTTGATACTGCCCCGATTACCGCTCATTTGCATGGTACGACGATACTGTGATTCAGCTGCCAAGGTTAGATTTTCATGTTGAAGAATTTGCCAATATGCCAACCTCAAGGTCAAAAAGCCAAAAGCAACGATCAGTAATATATATAATTTCTTTTGTCTTCCCACACAGCATTCGTTTTGCTTTTGAAAATAAGACGAACGTCTTTGATGTCGATTAACAAAAGATCTCATAACTTAACACTTTACAGAAATTAAAGTTATCGCGCAATAACAGCACAATTCATTTGCTCATGTTTTTTTCGCGATAGGTCTATTGTTCTATAAATCCAGTAATTTTGATAATCATCTCATTTAAAATTAGATTTATTTTAGCGATTTGCCAAAACTTGAGAATTGTCTTGAATTTCAATCGGATTGATAATTGGCACGAATTCTTCAGTTACAATTTGCGTGCTTAAAACTTGATTATCAATGATAGCCAATTGAGATTGAGTCAATTGAGAATCAATTTGAGCTATTTCTCTTTGTAAAATACTTCGATTACTGGCATGTTGAACGCTGATTGATTTTTGCCATAATGTTTGGAAAAACTGAGTCAAAAGTAACATTATTAATGATAAATAAATGATTGAGTAAATGATTTTTTTCATTTAACCTTTCTGAAATACTCTTAATTTGGCACTTCTTGCTCGACGATTTTGAAAAACTTCTGCCTGACCTGGTAGAATCGGTTTGTTTGTTAAATTTTGACCCAAATCGGCTTTTTCCCATTCAAGAAATTTTCGTTTCACAATTTTATCTTCTCCGTCGTGAAAACTGATGCAAATAATTCTTGAATCTTTTACTCCCAACTCCAAAGCTTTGGGTAATGCTTCTTCTATCTCATTAAGTTCGGTATTAACGGCAATTCTTAAAGCCATGAATGTTTTGGTAGCCGGATGAATGCCGGATTGATTTTTTGGTTTTACTTTTTCAATGATTTTTACTAATTGAGAGGTGGTTTCCGGCAGAGATTTTTTAATCGCTTTGGCGATATTCTTGGCTTGAGATTCTCCTGCTGAATATAAAATCTCTCTTAATTCGGATTCACTTAAAAACTTAATCAAATCGCTGGCTTTGACTGCACGACGTTGATCCATTCGCATATCCAGCGGTGCATTTGCTTGAAATGAAAAACCTCTATCTTCACTCATTAATTGATCGGTACTGGTACCAAAATCAAAGACAAATCCGGCTAATGAATTTTTGATTGAGTCGCTCAAATTTCTTAAGCAATCCAGATTGGCAAAAGTATCACGAACGAGAATTAATTCATTTTTCTCCAGGTGGTATGAAAATTTTTCTTTAGCTTGTTCAATCGCCTTTTCATCCCAGTCGAAAGCAATTACGTGAGCTTGGCAGTTTAAAAGTGCTTGAGTGTGTCCGCCTCCGCCAAGAGTGGCATCCACGTACCAGTGACCGGGTTGAGGATTTAAGAACTCAATCACTTGAGCAGTCATAACGGAACGATGAGTAGTGTCTTGCTTATTCATGATCATGAATTCTTTCCGCTATTTCTTGAACCGTTGGCTCGATTCTTTCGAGATATTGGTGATAAAGATCTCGATCCCAAATTTCAACGTAATGGAGCGAGCCAGTGATGACAATATTTTCATTAAGCCCAGCAAACTTGGTCAGATACTCGGGCAGTTGTATCCGACCAAGTGAGTCGGGTGCAACGAGTGTTGCTTCATTTGTTAAAAGTCGGAGTAAATCTCGATTGTCTTTTTTAGAAATGGCGGAAGTTTCCAAGCGTTTTAACTCTTCTGCAAACTGTGATTCGGGAAAGAGCAGTAAACCGCCATCGAAGCCTCTTGAAATGATCCAGTTGGCACTTTCATCTCTAAAAGCCTTGGGCAGGGTGACCCGTCGGTTGGTTTCGAGCGTGTGGTAAAAGGTTCCTAAAAACATTTCTCTAAGCCTATTTTCCATTATTATCCATAATCTGGTATATGTCAAGAGGCAAAATAATAAAAAGATTAATAAATGTAGGCATTAAAAGACTTATATAAATGAGATTATTAGAATTATTTTGTTAAGGAAAAAATCGTTAATTATTAAGAGCAACGATTGCGCTCGGGTTTTTAGATTGTTGCATGCAGAGCTTGCGATGCTGCGTAGAGGCTCCTCTATCCCCAAGCGACCTTACGGTCGGGGATTTAAGAAGGGTAGATTAAAATGACAATTTACTGTAACTTAGTAAATTAAACAGTTTATAACTGATTTATCTCATTATTGGAAATAATTATTATTGTTTAATCGCCACATAAATTCTGGCCGGTTTTACTTTGGCCGAAACGGATTTTCCTTCCGGAGTGACCGGAGTTATTGTCCAGTTTTCACCGTCCCAACCGGCAATTGCGGTTGAATCTTCTTCATTAGCGCGAATGGTCACTTCCACGTCTTTTGCATCAATTTTGCTACTGGTGGCTAATGCATATATCTCGGAAGTAAGTTCCCCTTCCAAATTGTCCGGAGCACCCGGAGATTGATAAACAATGGCGTAGCGAATTGAAGATAGACCCGGTGAGGTGAGTTGAAATTTGGCATCTTTTGAAGCAAAGATATTTTCTTTAGTTTTGTTATCTATGTAGCGCCAATCTTGTTTGAGCAAGTAATTTTCTTGTCCTAAAAAACGTAGTTGTAAACTACCACCTTGAACATTTTCGTGATAACTGCATTTGCCTCCCGCACTGCAAGTACCCATTAATTGAGTGGTGCGAGCCGGAATGGCTTCCAAAGAAATTGAGCCGGATACACCCTGTAATAATTCACCCGCTTGGTATTCCAGATCAAACTCAATATTTTTCGCGGGCTTGCGCACGTTTAACACTTCAATGGTGAGATTTCTGCCATCCGGTTCGGGTTGAATGAAAACCACCGGTCTTTCTGAAACGGGAATGACATTGGCCGGTTCGACCACTCGGCGTTTGGCCGGCTCCGGGGAAGGTGTTGGCGCTGGATTATTTGATGAAGAGGTAAACTGCCATATTCCCAATACCGCGATTATACCAGTAAGAATGATTCCAGAAATAAGAGCAATTTTTGGCAGAGATTTTTTCTTATTTGCAGAATTAACGGTTTTGTTATTGGAAAAATTTGTCGTGTGTGATTCTTGATTGAATTGTTCATCAACTTTTAGATTTTCGATTTTATTCATACAGAGCTTTCTAGATTACTAATTGAGATCGGTCTGAATTTTTCTGCAGTATTGCCTTTATTATCATAACCAAACTACTCTATCAAATCTTGAAATAGTTTTGAAGACGTTAAAGTATATCAATTTAGGTGAATGATGTAGTTTGCACAACCATGTATTGTCAATCATTTTAAACTAGCCAACAACTACGGGGGGTAGTAGAATAGTTTCCTATGCAAAATTTGATAACATGGTTAGAAACACTAGCACAACAAATACCGGTTGCTTGGTTTGTATTTTTAGGAGCCATGATTGAAGAAATCATCGCTCCCATTCCCTCTCCGCTGGTGATGATGCTTTCTGGTTCGATAGCAGCTTCTCAAAACAGTTCATTATTTTTTGTATTCATATTAGCTCTGATAGGCGCATTAAGTAAAACGATTGGTAGTCTTGTTATTTACTTTTTGGCGGATAAAGCTGAAGACATATTAGTGGGAAAGCTGGGCAAGTTCATTGGTGTTAGTCATGATGATACCGAAGGATTGGGTAAATTTTTTAGAGAAGGAAAAAGAGATGATTTGGCAATCTTTTTAATGAGAGCGGTTCCAGTTATGCCCACGGCACCAGTATCTGTAATTGCCGGAATCATCAAAATCAATTTACGCACCTATATAATCAGTACCTTTTTTGGATTGGTGGTTAGAAACTGTATTTATCTTTATTTGGGGTATACCAGTTTAGATGCTTTAGATAGTTTGAATGAAGGATTTGATAGTTTGGAAAAAATTGGATATTTTATTCTTGCGATCTTTGGGGGTCTTGCTTTATTGTGGATGTAACGCAAACGCCAACAAGGATCTGTGTTGCAAATTGTGGAAAAAATTCAAAATAGTCTTAAAAATATTGTGAGCAGAAAAAAATAGCTTTTAGGCATGATAATTTGTCATTGATTTTTTTTATCGATATTGTCAATGAAAGTACAACAGATTCTCTTGGATTGGCTAGAATGGATTAGAGTTAAAAGTAAGTCTATAGATTAAAATCTAGTTAATCGTTCAACTAAATGATTAATCTTTATTCTTTCTTGATTGGTAGTATCTCGATCACGGATGGTAACGCTTTCATCTACTAAAGTGGTAAAATCAATGGTTACACAATAAGGTGTGCCGATTTCATCTTGATAAAGATAACGTTTGCCAATATTACCACGATCATCCCAAGTTGCTTTAATACCGGCTTTTAATAATTGTTCGAAAAGTGTTTGAGCTTTAGTAACCAATTCCGGTTTATTTTTTAATAATGGAAAAACAGCAACCGCATAGGGAGCAAGATGAGATTTTAATTTAAGTAAAACTCGATTTTTTTCCTCATCTTGATGATAAGCATCGGCAAGCACCATTAAAAATAAGCGATTAACGCCAACGGCCGGTTCAATTACGTGAGGCACAAAGATTTCTCCGGTGTAAGGATCTGTATATTTTAGTGATTGACCGCTGAATTTTTCATGTTGAGATAAATCATAATCTGTGCGATAGGCAATTCCCCATAATTCTTTCCAACCGAATGGAAATTTGTACTCTAAATCATAAGTATCTTTGCTGTAATGACTGCGCTCTTTATCGGTGTGTTGGCGCCAACGAAGATTTTCAGGATTAATACCAAGTTGCAATGTTACAAAATCCCACATCGCTTGCTTCCAGTCATTGAAAAGCGTTTGCCAGTCCGTAGAGTTTGGGTTAAAAAAGTATTCAATTTCAGCTTGTTCAAACTCCAGTGTGCGAAAGACAAATTGACCGGTGGTCACTTCATTACGAAATGATTTGCCAATTTGACCAACTCCAAAAGGTAATTTTAGGCGAGATGAGTCAAGAATAGCTTTAAAATTAGAAAAAATTCCTTGAGCGGTTTCACCTCTTAAGTAAACTTTGGCTTTAGCATCTGCAACCGAGCCAATTGCCGATTCGAAAAGTAAATTGAACGCTTTTACTGAAGAAAGCGCGTTGCCGTCTGGACTTTTAATTTGATTTAGTGTAATAAAGTCATTCATTTGTTCCAGAGAGAGATTTTCCACCACCACCGGGTCCGGCAGTTCACTCGCATGGGTTTCCAACCAAGCTTCGATTAAGTGATCAGCTCTATATCTTTTGTGCGTGACAACATCTTCACACAATGGATCGGAAAATGAAGCAACATGTCCCGATGCCTCCCATGTTTTTGGATGAAGTAGAATTTGCGAATCCAAACCGACCATGTCCGGTCTTTGAGTAATAAACGTTTGCCACCAAAGATTTTTTATCGCTCTGAGTAACTCAACTCCTAAAGGTCCGTATTCATAAGAATTAGCTAATCCGCCATAAATTTCCGAAGTAGGATATACAAAACCACGTCTTTTGGCCAAGCTTGTAATAATCTCCAGAGAAACATGTTGATCATTGTTCATATTGAGGATCTAAAAAACCACACGTTGAATACTACTTTCAGGGACCCTGACGGGCGGTTCCACCCTGATTTCGATCGTGTGGATCGACAACTTAGTTATTTAATGGCTCTGGTCTGCCACAACCTTCACAGCCTGTGTTATTATAACCTTTAGCCATTAGCATATTCAATGGGTAAAATTCACATTTATATGCCATTTATTTACAAAAAAATCAATAAAGATGAATGATTGCAATTATCTTTCAATAAAAAAATTGAGTGAAGATCGTTTGCTTGAACAATTGCGCTTAGGTAATTCACAAGCAGTACGAGAGTGGTATTATCGTTATTCTCCATATTTAAGCAGATTGGTTAACGCAAAAATAACTTCTTCTGCAGATGCGGAAGAAATAGTTCAAGAAGTGTTTATCGCTTGCTTGCGAGAGTTGCCTTTGTTTAAAGCCAATTCAGGTTTGAAAACCTGGATGACTTCGATTGCCAAACATAAAATAGCCGATTATTATCGGGCAATGTATGCCAAAAAAATTCTCAAGTGTTTGCCTTTGTGGGATCATTTGACTGATTTGGACAAAAAAATCTCTCTGACTACTGAATTGGTGTTATTGGTTTTGAAAAAATTGAGTTCTTTTCAACAAGAACTGTTATATTTAAAGTACGTTGATAAGTATTCAGTGACAGAGTTAGCCAATAGGTTTCATAAATCAAATAAAAGTATAGAATCTCAATTATTTCGTGCCAGAAAAGACTTTCGCTTAGCATATTTGAAGTTGAGTAATAAGTAGATTTTATGCAAAAAAATATTCATTAATGTGTTAATTAATAAAAATATGTAATCAGTATGAATAAAACAATTAAAAAATCTTCTCATTTTTCGGAAAATAGCTCTCTCAATACTCAGTCAACTTTTTTGGATTTTTTAACTTCAGAAGCCCAGATACAAGCTAAGTTGCAACAAAATAGAATTTTACCGGCGTATTTAGACCACATTACTGCTTGGATTGGTACTCATTTTTGGCAATTTCTGCTTATTTCATCATTGATAATGGCAATAATATATGAAGCCTTTAGACTTACTCTTTACTATGCAAACATTTGGTAAAAAAATCAGTCTTTACGCAGTTGCTTTAATTCAGTTGAGTTGGGGACTTTTGATTCATCCGTATCAATCAATTTATTCATTGTTGGAGAAAAAAAGATATCAATGGCTAAT
>CAZTME010000035.1:0-11450 GCA_964614795.1 uncultured Pseudomonadales bacterium
GAAATTGGGATGTTATTGCGAGAAAAATCTATTCTGCAATAATCGAATATACTTTTTCAGAGCTTCTGGATGAGCAAATGAATCTTGATATTATTGTGCGACAAGTCTACTGCTTAGAGGCGGTGAATATCCTTTGATTATAATGAGTTTGATTGATTGTTTTTCTTTAAGGGTGCGGTAGCTAGAGCGTCCCAACGAGATAACTCGGATTTTGTGGCTATTTGCAAAGAATCTATCACCGGGGCGGAGAGTTTTTTATCTGTTTGCAGGAGTTGACTCAGTTGATAAAGATAGGAGTCTAGTTTTTCTGGCAAGTCTTGATTTTGAGGATCTTGCGCGCGCGCTTGCTTGGAAGCAAACAAAGCATACTGCTGACTTTTTGATAATGTGGTAATCGCCAAATCATACTCACCTTTTTGGGCAAGCGCGCGCGCAGTTCTCATTCTCACATGAGCCAACTGCATGCGAATTTTCGGCTGATCTTTTTGATTGGCGGTATGAAGCCTGATTTTATCTCTCACCATTAGGATTGGATAAAGTGGATGATCGGCTAAAATTTCTTCTCCCCAGTACCACTCTTTAACACACAATCTATCCGCCACTTGTTGCGTCACAGCTCTGTTAACTGAGTAAACCGAAGCGTACATAATTAAACCTGCCAAGACTAACAAAGTGAAAGATAAAACAAAATTAAATCTCTTTCCGGAGAAAACCTCTTTAAGCGCTAATGATTGATTTTTTGAGTGCATTTATTACCAAATTTTTTTCGAAAACTTGAACGAAACATCTTAGTTAAACTGGTCTTATTATAAACTATGAGTTAGCAATACCATTCCCCAAAATGCTTGAGACAAAATTAAGGTATAACTGTTTTTCGTTTGAGCAAAAATCAAAGATTGTCCACCGGCAAACAAGGCTAATAACAAAACTTGCCACGCAACCGCTAAGACATCTGCTCGTAAAATCATGTTGGGTAAGTGAAAAGCCACAAAAATTACCGAGACAATAATCACCAAATAATTCAGAGAAAGCTTGGGGAAATATTTTTGTAACATTGTTTGAGTAACACTGAAAAACAGCAATGTTTCCCAAAAACCGGTAAACATGGCCAACATAAATTCCGTCCAAAATTGAGGAGATAAAAATAATTGCGCCGGCTGTACCGAAGTGCCGGCACTTAATAAAAGCAGAATTGATGTAACAAAGCCGTAAATACCTCCAAAAGCTACACCCGTGAGAATTCCCGGCTCAAATTTTTCCCAAGCAAAAGATTTCCAAACTTGCTTATCTTGAGTGGCGGTAAGAAACAACCAAACCGGCAAGCCAAAAAATAAGGCTTTACCTACAGTTTCATCAAACCAAGTGGGAAAAGCCGGAAGAACCAATCTATATAACCACCAAAGAACAAAAGTCAAACTTAAAATAAAGAAAAAAAGAAGCAAATCTTCACGGTGTCGATGGTTTTTGAATAGCATGTAAAACGATCTCTAAAGTCTCCAATTGATTTGTTGAATACGTATCAATGACTATATCGTAGAGATTTGGATGCCAAAAATCAATTGGATCACTCTCTTGCATTGTCCCGGGTTTCACCACCCATTCATACCATTCATTCTTATACATTTTTCGCCATTTCGCAAGGTTAGTTTTGTGTCGATAATTCATATTTTCCAGTGCTTTTTCGGCGGAAACGTGATCTCTGTTCACGATTCTATCCACTCTGACTGCAGTATTTGAACACATTACCAAAATTTTTAAAACTTTAGGCACACCTTGAGCGACAAATCCCGAAAGCCAAGATTCCAAAATCCAATTTTTTTGTTCTGAAAGTCGCTTGCGCATGCTTAGATCCACTTCGCGATCAAAATCTTCTGGATATGCATTGGCGCTGTGATGAAGTTGTCCTTCCGCATCCATCAAACCTTTTTCCACCGCATATTCGCGCATATACTCCCCACCACTGAATCCTGTCCAGTTGTGAAATTTTAAAGAGTGATGCTCGCGCAAAGCATTAAGTAGAGTGGTCGAACCGGATCCGGGCAATCCGGAAATAGTAATGTTGTTATATAAAAAAATATCTTCCATACTTCCCTTCTGATTAATTAAACTAGTCTCAGAATAACAATAAGATTGCTTTGTTTGCAATAACTCTATTGTAAAGCTCAGTATTGTCAGATTGCACTGAGCCAAATGTCTTTTTCAATAGATTTATCGCAAAAAAAACACCGAACTTGGTTTGTGAGTCTACCAGAAAAAACTCAAAATATGAAGATGCTTTGCGACTGAAGTTTCAAGTGTTGTTTTTGTAACAAACCAAAGCTTGATCCATGGTATCGGCGATCATGAGTAAATATTTGCCCGCTTGTTGCAATGAAATACTTGAAACGGAATCCGGAAAATAATGAAAAAGACGATTGCGACATTCCAACCAAGTATTCCAAAGCAAACGTGATAAAGCCGGTGAACAAACCCGAGCTAAATCATCGTAATACCATTGTTCATCTCGATGAGATTTGGAAACATCGGGATTAAGCGCGCGGCCAATTCTAAAACGCCTGTCCGTTAATTCGTTGATCGAGATGAGCTCCATTTGAAATAAATACTCCTTCAAAAAACCCTCATATGCCTTAGACATAGAAAAAACCACAAAAGTGTAGTCTGGGTAGCGCGCGCCCTGTCTTCTCTCTTCTTGATAAAGCAGAATACTGGTGCGCATTAATCTACGTTGAGGTTCGGCAATGTTTTTAAATAAAGGATTGAAAAGTAATTGTGCAATTTGCAGATCAAGATTATCTTGATCATCCAATTGTTTAGAATTTGCTTGAGTCGACATTTTTTTGACTTCGTCTGATAGCGAATACTGTTTTTTTGAAAAGCCATTGACAGGATTGCTGCTGGAAAAATGAGGAGTTATTTTTACTTGATTGTTCATTTTAAATGTTGTCGTTAATTTATTGCACTTTCAAAACCGAATCCAAGGTTTTCCTTGTCCTATTCCAGAGGAATCATCAGATAAAAACTTGTCATTTTTTTTGTGATCGATTTATTACTAAAAAAACAGAGTATCCCGTTTGAAGATCTTTGATCTACAGATGAAAATACCGGTCAAAGAAAGTCATCTAATATTTCTTTTACATAATTTCATAATAATAGAGTTACCGCACAATAACAACAGGATCACTGAACAAAAATGAAATGCAAAAACCGGACTTGCTATAATAGGCAAAGTCATAAATTTAACAGGAAAAATCTAGCTGTCTGACTAATGATAAAAAATGGTTTTTTAAATGATTTAAGCTGAAAAATCGGAGATTTTATAATGAATTTTTTGGTTATTTATGCTACTTCATAATTCTTTATCACTTTGGACTTTGAGTCCGGTAGAAATAATAAATGATGAAATTGCCTTTAATTGAAAAAACCATTTTTTGGCGCCGCGCCAAAAAAACTTCCTCTCAAGTCAAACAAAAATGGCAAAAAACCATTCATGGTTCGCTAACGGGGGCGCGGCGCCTAGTCAAAAAAGAAGTTAAAAAAAGACCCTTGCTTTGGAGACTTCTCAAACCAATTTACAAAATATTTTTCTTCTTAACTTGGCCACTCAGACAAAAATGGTTTTGGATTCTCCTCCTAATTTTAATTGTTGCTTTGGCAATTTGGCTAGCGCAATTGGTTCAAGATTTGCCTTCGCCAAGAACTTTACAATCTTCAGAAAGATTTGCCGTTAGTACGCAAATTTTTGATCGCAACAACACTTTACTTTATGAAATTTATGGCGACGAAAACAGAATTCCCATTGCTTTGGGCGAACTTCCCAGCCACGTTTTAGATGCAACCATTGCCATTGAAGATCAAAATTTTTACTCCCATTTCGGGCTTGATCCCAGAGGCTTGGCGCGAGCAATTTCCACTAATTTAAAAGGAGGTAGACTTGAAGGAGGCTCTACTATTACACAGCAATTGGTCAAAAACGCCTTATTGAGTAGTGAAAGAAGTTATCAAAGAAAAATTAAAGAAGCGGTGTTGGCAATTTTAACGGAAATTATTTACACCAAAGACGAAATTTTAGAAATGTACTTAAACTACATTTCATACGGCGGAACGGCTGTAGGTATTGAATCCGCATCCAACCGTTATTTCGGCAAAAAAGCTCGAGATTTAACTCTGGCTGAAGCAGCTTTGCTAGCCGGCTTACCTCAAGCTCCAAGCCGATATTCGCCTTTTGGTTCAACTCCGGAAGAAGGCATTCAAAGACAGCAAGAAGTTTTGCGAAGAATGGAAGAAGAGGGCTATATCTCTAAGCTAGAACGTGAACAAGCTCTTTCAGAAACTCTCAAATTTGCAATTTCTAAAAATGATATCAAAGCACCACATTTTGTGTTTTACGTTCGAGATTTACTTTATGAAGAATATGGTGTGGAAACAGTGGAAAGAGGCGGATTAAGAGTCACGACTACTTTGGATTTAAATCTTCAAGAAGTGGCTCAAGCTTCTTTATCGGCGGAAGTAGCGGAGCTGGAAAATGCCAATGTCGGCAATGGCGCAGCTTTAATTTTAAAACCCAACACCGGTGAAATTTTAGCGATGATTGGATCAAAAGATTACTTTGATACCGAACATGACGGACAAGTAAATGTTACCTTGGCGCAAAGACAGCCGGGAAGTTCGATCAAACCGATTATGTATGCAACAGCTTTTCAAGAGAAATTACTTAATCCGGGAACACTATTGGTGGATGCGCCCACTTGTTTTCCTATTCCCAATCAAAAGCCGTATTGTCCACGAAATTATGATGGCTCTTTTAATGGAGCTGTTTCCGTGCGTCGAGCTTTAGCGACTTCTTTAAATATACCAGCGGTTAAGGGTTTAAAAATCATTGGTTTGGATGCATTTATAAGACAAGCTAAAGCAATGGGTATTACTTCTTGGAGCGACCCTTCCAGATATGGATTGTCACTTACTTTGGGCGGAGGTGAAGTGAGAATGATAGATCTGGCTCAAGCTTTTAGCGTTCTTGCAAATGAGGGAGTGAAAGTGCCTTTGACGCCAATTTTGGAAGTCAAGGATTACAAAGGCAATTTGTTAAAAAAAGTTGATACAGAAGAAAGAATTGATGATTTGCGTTATTTACTTGATTACGAAGATCCCAGCAAAGGCGAGTTAACCAGGGTTATGGATCGAGCGCCGGCCTATTTAACCGCCCACATCATGCAAGATAATAAGGCTCGCACACCGGTTTTTGGCCCTCGCTCTTCATTGGTTATTCCCAATCAAATCGTTTCCGCTAAAACAGGCACCACCAACGATTTGAAGGATAACTGGACGGTAGGTTTTACACCCGAATTCTTGACTATTGTTTGGGTGGGCAATAACGATGGTAGCCCCATGAACAGAAGACTTGTTTCCGGTATTACGGGAGCCGCCCCGATTTTCAATGATATTATGACTTATGTCTTGAAAGATAAAGAGCCGATGTGGCAAGAAAAACCGCCGGATGTACAATCCGCCATTGTATGTGAAACCGGTATGCCACCGATTTCGAATTCGGATACAACTTGCACTCCCAGAGATACTGAGCTTTATTGGGAAGAAAGTCAGCCCTCAAGATCCAAATGGATTAAGCAAAATGTCTGGATTAATCCATTAACCGGTCTGCCACCCGCCTATGGAGAAGTAGTTGAAGGTTTAGTATTGGAAGAAAGAACTATTTTGCAGGATCCTGTTACGGAGCAATATTGTTTAGATTGCAATCGCCCCACTTCACAGGATGGCTCCATTCAATATGAACAATATACCGTTAGGGAAGAATTTCTATTCAACCAAGATAATACCAATCAATAAACCTCATGAGCAATTTTTTTCAATTAAATAAATGGCTCTACCTCTTTTTTACACTAGTTTCTGTGCTCATTTTTAGCATGGGTTTGGCTACTTGGTTTTTTTGGGAAGATCCACTGAAGAATCCCGTAAGCTCGGATAGCATTTTCACTTTTCTATTGGAATTGGCGCCCAAATCACAAGAACCCATGCTCATTTATGGTTTTTTACCATACTGGAATTTACAAAACTTACAACTTCAGCCTGAAGTGAAAACAATTGGTTATTTTGGCTTAGGCATTGGTGCGGACGGCAGTTTGCAATTACGTAGTGAGGGTGAAAATACGCCCGGATTTACAGGTTTACAATCCGAAAAATTACTGGAGTTGGCCAATGTCATGGAGGAAAGAAATGGCGGGATTGATTTGGTTTTAACCCAGTTTTTAGGTGGTGATATTCAAGCTTTTCTCGGTTCTCCCAAAGCCCAGGATAAATTTTTGGAAATGTTGGATATGGTCATTATGGCCTACCCTATCTCCGGTGTAAACATTGATATTGAGCCATCCGGAATTGAAATTACCCCCCAATTGAGAGATCAATTTACCAATTTTATGAAAAAACTTCGACTCCATCTTTCAAGCAAGTACGAATCAATTCCGCTTTCCGTAGATGTTTATGCCAGCGCTTCAAATAACAAACAAATTTGGGATATTCCCGCCATTGCCAAGGAAGTGGACTTCATTGTGGTTATGGCATACGATTATCATAGGCGCTCCAGCCCGCAAGCCGGTCCGGTCGCACCAATTTTTGGCGACTCTCATCTTTCGGAAACAATTAATGAGCACCTGCAAGCCTTCCTGAATTTGGCGCCAGCGGACAAATTTGTTTTAGGTATTCCTTTTTATGGTTATGGTTGGCAAACCACCGATAAATCGGCCACCGCCAACACCTATCCGGAAAGTGGATTTACCGCCACTTTGAAAAAAGTTGAAGATATCTTGTCAAAAAAAACAACCTTGCAAGTTGAAGAATTTTGGAACGAAAAAGCCCTTTCGCCTTACATTGCTTATAAAGAAGATGGAAAGACTTATATAATTTACTATGAGAACCCTAGATCAATCGCCTACAAAATTGATTTGGCGCGAGATCTTAGATTAAAAGGGATTGCCATTTGGGCACTAGGTTATGAATCTGAAGATCGATCTCTTTGGGAAGTGATCTCAAAAAAGAAATAAATCAATTTAATATTTTTAAATTCTTCTGCTAAATATAAAAAAGTTGATTAAAATCTAAATTACAGAGATAATTAAGTAAATTCTAATCTGGATTATTGACTAGCAAAAGATTTTTATTTAACCACCAACCCCACAACAGCTCTCAAAGCGATTGTGTAAAAAAATCTATAAATTATAAATTTATTGAATATTTCTTTTGATGCAGAATCATTTTAAACACTATTTTCAGAGACTATATAGTGAGTGGTGAAATAATAATTCAGTGCTATAGTTTTATAAATGCCAATTGTATGTACTATCGGCTTATGTTATGATTAAAGTATGGCGGGTTATAGAGCAAAAACACGAGCTCAAAAAAAACAAAAAATTGAATCTCATGTTTCTAATACCCAAAAAAAGAAAAAAAATCCTTCAGAAGTCAAAAATCTTCAAAAAAAAATACCCTCCGCAATTCGCTCTAAAGCAAAATTTCAAAAATCAAAATCAGAACAAAGAACAATCAATAATGAAAAAATTTCTCTAAAAGATCGGATAAAAAAATCAAGTTATAAAAACAATTTTCAAAGAAATGATTTACTTTTCAATTGGAATTTACTCAACAGATGGAAGAAAAAAACTCAGGTTATAAGTTATTCAAGAACTAAAAGACCAAAATTGATTTCTGCTACAAAAAATGAAAATCAAGTAGATTTTAAATCTCAAACACCGCCAATAAGTCTTTTTTCTCGAAAACAAAAAGCAAGATTGATTGCAAAAAATCAAGGATATCAACGAAAGAAAACTCGCAGTCGTCTGGAAAAAAATATTAAAGGCGCTCTGGAACCAGCTGCCAAGTATCGACCCAATCACATTCAAATTCAGTCCGAAGTTACAAAAATGCACAGCACATTTTTTGGTGTGCGTTGGCGATATGTCTTTGCAAGTGGCGTCGCCGTTTCTTTAACAATCATTTTACTGGTAGGTAGTTGGGGAATTTATGATTTGGTTTTCAGAGATTTACCTGATGTTCAAGAATTAACTCAAAGACCTTTAGCTTTATCCAGCAAAATTTATGATCGAAACGGAGAATTGTTGTACACAATGTATGAAGATGAAAATCGCACGGTCGTACCTCTATCCAAGATATCTCCCTATGCTATTCAAGCCACTTTATCAATTGAAGACAAAGCTTTTTATGAACATTTCGGATTTTCTTTATCCGGAATTGCTCGGGCGGTACTGGAGAATTATCAAGGCAAACCCATTCAGGGTGGCTCAACGATAACTCAACAATTGGTGAAAAACAGATTGCTCTCACCAGAAAGATCTTATCGCAGAAAAGTACGAGAATTACTGCTTTCACTACTGGTGGAAAGATCTTTCACTAAGGATCAAATTTTAGAAATGTATTTAAACACGGTAGCCTATGGAGGTTCCATTTATGGTATCGAAGAGGCTTCAATTCGATATTTTGGCAAACACGCCATTGATTTGGATTTGGCTGAAAGTGCGCTGCTGGCAGGACTGCCAGCAGCGCCAAGCGCCTACTCCCCTTTTGGTCCAAATCCGGAATATGCCAGAGCCAGACAACTTGAGGTTTTACGTCGCATGCAAGAAGACGGCCATATTTCTGAAGAACAATTAATTTCTGCCAGCAACACTCAACCGCAATTAATCTCCAGTGAAACGGGAATTAAGGCTCCTCACTTTGTTTTTTATGTTCGTCAATTGTTAGCTCAAAAATTTGGAGAAGAAGCGCTTTACCGAGAGGGATTAAGAGTGGTCACAACCTTGGATTTAAATTTACAAGAACAAACTCAAGAGAAAGTGACTTCCGAGATAGAAACCTTACAGCGCATGAGAATCTCTAACGGCGCAGCCTTGGTTACAAATCCTCAAACCGGCGAAGTTTTAGCTATGGTGGGCAGTAGAAATTATTTTGATATCAAAAACGATGGCCAAGTTAACGTCACCACTCGTCCCAGGCAACCCGGAAGTTCTATCAAGCCATTGGTTTATTCGCTGGGTCTGCAAAAAGGTATGACTGTGCGCACCACCATTGATGACAGTCCCGTTTCCTATGCTTTTGCCGGCTCTCCTCCTTACACTCCAAAAAATTACGATGGCAAATTTCACGGACGCGTGACTTTAAAAACCGCTTTGGCCAATTCTTATAATATTCCTGCCGTCAAAACTTTGGCTCAAGTTGGCATCAACGATTTTATCGATCACGCCCAAAAAATGGGTATTTCCACCTGGAAAGATCGCTCCAGATTTGGTCTGTCTCTGTCACTGGGCAGTGGTGAAGTGTTGATGACCGACTTAGCTACCGCCTATGGAGTTTTTGCCAATAATGGCTACCGGGTGGATTTAAATCCAATTGTTGAAATTACATCCGCTAAGGGTGAAGTGCTGTATAAAAACGAGTGTATTTTCACACCAGAAAAATGCCCCAAGCAAAAAGTTTTTGATTCGGAAATTGCTTACTTAATGACAAGTATTCTTTCCGATAACGTGGCGCGCACTCCTGCTTTTGGCGCTTTGAGCACGCTTCATATTCCCAATCAAGAAGTGGCTGTCAAAACCGGTACCACTAACAGCATGCGGGACAACTGGACAGTTGGTTACACCAGCAATCGAGTGGTGGCTGTTTGGGTCGGGAATAATGATAATACACCTATGAGCTATGTGGCTTCGGGTATTACCGGAGCCTCGCCAATTTGGAATGAAATTATGAGAACTCAACTTTCTGCGGATTCACCTCATGTTTTTGCCATACCACCGGGGTTGGTGAAAGTTGCTTCATGTAATGGAAGTGGTAGTGATTTTTTTGTGGCGGGAACCGAATCCAAAGTGAGTTGTCCCAAGCCGGCCAATATTGCCAAACCTCCGCCTTCTCCAGGGACGATCAATCAAACCGCCAATAATTCTCCTCAAACCGCTCTTTGATTACATAAAGATTTAACATCGATTTGATATGTAGCAAACTCAAAACAGAATGACGCTTTATTAACGGCCGCTTTATCTGGTTTTTAAGCAGATAAAGAGTCCGATAGAAAAGTATCATTCTTTTTACTGAGTTATAAGTAATTTATTAGCTTATGCTTAGAGCATGAAAAGAAGGGGATTTTGGTACTGCAGAACCCATCCAACTTAACTGCAGATGTGAGTTTAAAAGATTTTTTATCACACTATAACAATACAAATCATTTGATCATCTTTTGGTCAATAGTGTGGTTTCTATGCATGAAATCTTTTATCGGTATAAAAATTGAACGAATAAACCCAGCAAAATAGTGAGAATTAATAAAAATGGCGCTACCAGCTTTTCCAGTTTTTCTTTTTTTTGAGCGGCTTGTTTTTTGGCGGCGCGCCGCAGGCGCGCCGCCTGCTTCTCTCTTTTTTCCTTTTCCAATTCTTCAGTTTTCTTATATAAATTTTCAGCCACTTCCACCGATGCAGATGAATTGATCAAATTATTCATAATAATTAGGAATATTATTCTTTAGATCGCAATAGTTTAACTTGAATAACAATCATGTCAACAACTTGCTCAATGGAAAGATCGCTCGTATCAATTTTAATATGTTCCGGCAGTTGTCTGAGCGGATCAACACTTCTGTTTGAATCATACTCATCTCTTTTTTCCAAATCTTCATAAACTTGAGCAAAGCTCACATCTTCACCTCTTGTTTGCAACTCAAAATGTCTTCTTTTCGCTCTTACCGTAGAATTGGCTGTCAAGAAAATTTTGAGTTGAGCATTGGGCAAAACTCGCAAAGCAATGTCTCTTCCTTCCATCACCACGTCTTGATTTAAAGCAATTAATTGTTGTTTTTTGACCAATTCTTTTCGAACAAGTGGCAAAGCCGCAATTTTAGATACTTCCCGACTAACCGCTTCCGTTCTAATTAACCAGGAAATGTCTTCACCATTTAAAATAAGCGTGGTTAACCTGCCATCTTTTTCTAAAGCTAAAGGATTTCTCATTACGATCTTGGATTTTTCAATCGCTTTAACTATCGCCTTTTCATCACTGAAGGAAATTTTATTTTTTTGCGCCAACAATGTTGCAGCTCTATACATTGCTCCGGTATCAACATAAAGAAATCCTAATCTTTCGGCAACAAGTCTGGATATCGTTCCTTTTCCAGCCGCCACCGGACCATCTATAGCAATTTGAAATGACATACTTTCAATCTGTTGATATTTGTCTTTGCAAATAAATCAGTGAATTTTATTATTATTAGGACTCTGACTTATTGCAGATCATTGGCAAAATGACAATGTAAGTATTTTGCCACAAGTCTGATTAAAATGAAGGGTGAAAATACACTTGTCGCGCGATAAAAACATGAATCAAGAAAAATCCCCAAGTTTATGCTTACTTTTTATACAATAGTGCTGATTCTAACAAGC
>CAZTME010000036.1:0-10929 GCA_964614795.1 uncultured Pseudomonadales bacterium
TGCTTCTAAAAAAACCATTGCCGGTTTTACTTTAATTGAATTGTTGGTGGTGGTGGCCATTATTGCAATTTTAGCCTCTATTGGAATTGCGGTGTATAGAAATGCTCAAAATCGAGCAAATGATGCCAAAAGAATATCTGCTGTTAAAGCTTATCAAGCAGCGCTAGAACAAAAATACGCACAAAATAATCAAGTTTATTCTACGGGATCAATTACTTCTAATGATTTTTCCGATAACATCAATCCAAGTACTCAAACTTGGTTTTCTGTTAGATCCAATTCCACCGCATACTGCGCTCACGCGCTACTTCAAAATAGCACTGGAAATTGTGGTGGTTGTACTGGCATAGGCGAATTCACCTATTCCAGCACTGGCTCATATTTTTGCGTGAAGAACCTTCAATAACCTATAATTCGTACTTAATAATGTTTGTTCAAAAAAAAAGACATCGACGCGGTTTTTCATTAATTGAGTTGCTTATTGTCGTCACGGTTTTGGCCATTATTGGAGCTGTCTCCGCGCTGGCGGTAACCACCCAAATGGCCAAATCACGCGATAGCAAGCGCAAAGGTCACATTAATCAACTGCACAAACTCACGGAGGAGTACTACACGCAGTTCAATGTTTATCCGGAACATCTTGTCATTCCTGGTGATCCAGGCTCTCCTCAAAATGCCGTGGAAGCCTACGAAGTATTTCGTGAAACTTTAGCTCAACATTCACTCAAACGCCTTACGGATGTCAAAGATCCTCTCAACAAAGATCCATATTTTTACACTTACACCTACCCCTTCCCCGCTGGTGGAACGGGCTATTGTCTTTGTGCCAGAATGGAGAGAGATAATGGTAATTCTGGAGAAAATTGCACTAATGTGGCCGTCAATCAACCAAAAACGCACTTTTGTTTAAGAAGTATTCAATAATTGAACGACCACGGACTTACGCCCGCGGATCCCTAGAATGCAAGCTTCGCTTGTCCTGAGTCTTCTTTTTCCTAGCATCCAATATAATGCATTTCAAATAGAGAAGACTCAGGAACCCGATACACCCCCGGACTTACGCCCGCGGATCTTCTAAGGAGTATTAGAAACAACAAAATAGCGACATCGTACCCAATTAGGGTACTACCAGACATCATCTCACGGTATGGATGAGCTTCGCCTCCCCCCATCTATTCAAGAATGTACACCTCTAGATCGTCTTCCCTAGGGCGAACCTCCCTAGCTGTCCAAGGAAAAACGACCATTCAGTGTTCAGTCTCTCCTATTTTGGCATGTTACACTCCATCAACAAAATTATTTGGGGTAATTCTCTCTGCTATAATAACGTTTAGTAAAAAAAGAATGAAAGGCATTATGCCAGGTGGTTTAATGAGAGCAGCCGCAACAGCTAGTATGATTAGTTCCGCACGATTAAATCGTGAACAGCGAAAAGCAGTTGCAAATTATAATGAACATGTCACAACCGCGCCAACAACCCAAGCTACTCCAGCACCAGTCGCCACTACTCCAACTCAAGTTGCGACAGATGATGTGACAGCTCAACTTCAACAACTGGCCTCACTTCACCAACAGGGAATTCTTACAGATGAAGAATTTTCTGCTAAGAAGAAACAATTGTTGGGAATTTAATTATAAATCGCTCGCAGACAGCATGCAGTCTTGAGTTGCACCGAGAAAAGCAAAATTTTTTTTCAGAAACATGAAGCAGAAAGAAAAGATTTAATCTTGTTCGTAAATGCTAGAGAATTTGCAATAGACTTGTCTTGCAATAAAAACATGAATTAATTTGATAAAAATTTGGAACTTTTTCAAGGCGCTTGCGACTAATTGTAGCAAAAAGCTAATTGAAGGAGCAAGCAACGGGAAAAAATGACCAAAAGATGAACAAATGAATCGCCTAAGAAAACGGATGTCTTGCTCTCCAAAAATTATCTGCTATAATAATCTTTCCTTTTAATTAAGGAGCCCACAGACAGCGTGCAGTCATAAGTCGCGCCGAGGGAAGCAAAATTTTTCAGTAGAATTGAGTTAAATTCAATTTTACTTCTGAAGTACTTCTCCCCTCACCTCACTTTTTGACTGTAATCACGCGACTCTTTGGCTAGAGAAAATGAAAATATTATTTTCTCAACCGAATGGGTTTGTCTGTCGAATAAAAATAAAGCAGATTGCGCTCATACTCACATAGCTATTGCGCAACATCTTTAATGAAGAAAAAGAATCAAGAAAGGTTTACTTATGCCAAGTCAAAAAAATCAACAAAAAGTTGGCGAATTACAAGATAAATTACTCAATGCAAAGTCGTTTGCAATCTTTGATTATTCCGGTACCACCGTGAATGACCAAGTCGACCTGCGACGCAAGTTGCGCGAGGCCGGCTCTTCAATGTATGTGACCAAAAACACCTTAATCAACGTTGTCACCGAAGGCAAGCTTAAAGCCAATCTTGACGGCATGAACGCGATAGCTATTTCTATGGATGATGAAGTGGCTGGCTTAAAAGTACTCGTTTCATGGCACGAAGAAAAAGAAAAATTGGTGATTAAAGGCGGAATGGTTGGTGGTGATGTTTTAACTTCAGATCAAGTTATTGCCTTAAGTAAATTGCCGGGCAAGAATGAGTTGATCGCCACCTTGATCAGTCGCATTCAAGGACCGGCTTATGGTTTGGTAAACGTGCTTAATGCCGGTATGAGAGACTTGGTTTATGTCTTAAAAGCGGTAGCCGAAAAACCGGCATCCAATTAAGAGTTTATTCGAGCAGTTGCTCATAGTAGAAAAATAACGTCGTACTTAATACGTACTTAAAGAAAGGAACATATGTCCGACGACACACAAAAAACAGAACTTTCCAAAGAGGTTGCCTCTATTGTAGAGTCTGTTAAAAAACTTTCACTCGTGCAAGTGAGTGAATTAGTAAAAGCTCTGGAGGAGGAATTTGGCGTTTCTGCCGCCGCTCCTATGATGATGGGTGCTATGCCAGCAGCAGGTGGCGCTTCAGCCGCTCCAGCCGAGGAAAAAACAGAATTTGACGTCATCCTCAAAGATGCCGGCGCCAACAAAATTGGCGCAATTAAAGCTGTGCGAACCCTCAAACCAGAACTTGGTTTAGGTGAAGCCAAAGCTTTCGTTGAATCCGCTCCAAAGCCAGTTTTAGAGGGTGCTAAAAAGGAAGATGCTGAAAAAGCCAAAAAAACCCTTGAAGAAGCTGGATGTGTAGTTGAGTTGAAGTAATTCAACTTGAATGATTTGGCTGATTTGCACTTGAAGATGCAAGACGAAAATCAATCGACAGCACATCACCCGATGTAAGAGATTGATTATTGAACGATCACGGACTTACGCCCGCGGATCTTCTAAGGAGTATTAGATTTCAAATCTGGAAATGCAATTAGCCGATTAATACACACTTTAACTGACAAAAACCTCTTGTGCGATAAAACACAGGAGGTTTTTTGAGAAGATAATCAGCTGTTCAAAATAGACAATTTTGAATATTTTACTTTGATTCATAGAGTCTTTGGCATGAGCTGACAATTTCTCTGACCAATCACTTTGCCAAATAGCAACGAACTATATCAAGTTTGTAATTTAGACATGAGTTTGCGTTATTCGAAAATAAAGCAATCCAATTGAGTGGGCTCATTGATCTGAAGGAAAGCTCCTACTCAGTACCATAATCACTAGGTATTTTTACTTTATCAACAACTTTTGCAAATTCCTTAATTGATCTGACTTCATTTCTCCCCCTTGACCTAGTTATCCATATTCTGCTACTGTAGAGGACAGTAATCGTACTTTTGTACTATTTCTCACACCGGATATGTCCTAGGCTGCCCAAGCCCCTGCATCAGGTGAGCCTATGGTATGGTATTTGCAGGAACAATAGCAGAAAGGATTGCTATGGCAGATGATTTGAAAACAACTGCATTAGGTATGGATGAATTTGAAGATAAACGCACAGGCAGGGTGGATGATGCCACCAAACTTGACATTCATAACTTGCCGGACTTACTCACAGTAAGAGAGGTGGCAGATTTATTGCGCGTATCCCCCCTAACCATCAAACGCTGGGGAAAAAGAGGCAAACTGCCGGCAATTCGCATCAATTCTCGCGGTGATAGACGCTACAAAAAAGAATCCGTACTTTGGCTTTTGGGCGTCACCATGACCGAACCAAGTGGTGATTAATCTATCCTGATCGGAAAAGAAATAGATATCAATTAGAATAAGCCGGATGGTTGGAATAACAATTCATGTCGGCTAATACTTGAAAGTTATTGATTCTCACAAAATTTATTTTGTGTGTGTTGATTTTAATAAACAAAATTTTCAACTTAATTTTTTTTGTCAGAATCAATGGGCTTAATTAATAATTGCTTAAGTACAAGACCGGAAAACGCAACTAAAGCTCGTTGTCTTTTCCAGCGCCAAGGTTCTTGAACAAGTCTAAAAAGCCATTCTAAGCCTAGTCGTTGCATGAATGAGGGAGCTCGACGTAATTTGCCGGTTAACATGTCTAGGGCGCCCCCCACAGCCATTGCCATACCAACCCCAGAATCCTTCAAAGCTTGCCTGTGTTCAACCAACCACTTCTCTTGGTGGGGGGCGCCCAACGCCACCAGCACCATTGCCGGTCTCACCGCTCCCAAAGCCTCCAAAACATGCCGTTCTTCTGCATCTGTGGGATGAAGCACATCTTCATAACCCTCAATCCAAAACCAAGAATTAGAATTAACAAAATCGTGATGATTAGTTTTTACATTTTTCAACAACTCTAATCCCGGGACAGTCAAGTTCCAATCAGTTGATGGACCTCTGCCCAAATCTCGCCCACCAATCACCAAAACAGGATAAGTTGAAACGGAAGAAAAATTATCAGATTCACGGCTTGAAATTAAAGACAATTCTTCAGAGGAATTCAGTCGAATAATAATATCTAATATGTCCGAGACAACCTGAACTCCCGGCAATCGCTCTTGCAAAACCGGCAAACCCCAACGCCAACCAAGCAAGCGCGAAGCTAAAATTAGTCCGACCCCGTCCGGTAAAAGAAAATCCAACTCACCGAGCAAATAGCGAAAATTTGGATCTTTTCGGGTGAGCATGAGTTGTTCGGGATTGGGTGTGCCAATCAAAATTGGCTCCAATTGACCTTCATGCCACAAACGCAGTAAATGCTCAAACATTGTTAGCAGTTGTTCATATAGAGTGCTAACTAGGTATAAATCCCAGAAATTACATCTATTTAAAGTGCTAATTTCAATATTTGGATGATCAACAAAATTTTGCTCATCTGACATAATCAAAGTAAATTGTAACTCAATTATCTCAGTAACTCTACCCTACTCCCAATTTTCAACATTCAATCAAACCCGAAAAATTAAATTATTTTCGCGTTTCGTTAAATCTTCGCTTAAAAAATAAATGTATTCAATGAGATTATGAATTTTGAATTTATTGGAGAAATTAAAGCTAATGCGCAACCGAAAACGAAATATATAATTAGTATCTAAATTGATGATTTTGGGTAAATAATTATCTGAGTTAGAATGCAAAGCTATCTAATAATTTTGAAAACCCGAATGTATTGATTATTCCAAGAATGTTATCCTTAGCCTTCAAATTTTCTTTTATTCACATTTTTTCAAACAGCAGAAATTTTTTTTCTTTATTTAGCAGAAGAATAAATAGATTGCTAAGTTTTTCCTCCTCAAATTAAATAAGATTGGATTAAAATAGGGTTTGTCGGTAAGTTAAATGAAACGATAGCCTGACAACTCATCTATGAACAACACTTTTCAACCTAAATTAATATTAATATATGGTCTGGCTAGAGAAGGATTAAGTAGTTACCGGTATATACACGCCAAATTTCCACATACAAAAATCATCGGTATCGACGATCATTTTTCAGAAGAAATTCAAGCTCACTGGCAAGATTTTCTTGATCAAGACAAACAACTTCAGTTAAAATCTTCTCAAGAATTTTCTAATCAATTGAAAAAATTAGATGTTAATGATGCAACCTTGTTGTGCAAATCCGCCGGCATTCCTGCAGAAAATGCGTTAATAACACAATTAAAGAAAAAAGGCTGTCGCTTAACTAGCAATACTCAATTATTTATTGATGAACTTTCACAATATTTTCAAGTTAAAACCATAGCGATAACGGGCACTAAAGGCAAAAGTACCACCACCGCTTTAATTGGTCATGTTTTGCATCAAGGCGATGAGCCGGTTTTTGTGGCCGGTAACATTGGGAAGCCGGCTTTAGACTTACTTGAGGAAATAATTGAGGCCATTAAAAATCATCAACAACCCAGAATAGTATTAGAGCTCTCCAGTCATCAATTGCGTGAACTGGTTTTTTCACCTCACATCGCGGTTTTACTTGATATTACGCCAGAACACTTGGACTACTATCCTAGTTTTGAAGCTTACTGGCAAGCCAAGGCCAAGATTACTATCAATCAAAAAACCAGTGATTACTTGATCTTCAATCCAATCTTTGTTATTCCCGTCAAAATCGCCAAAATGAGCCTTGCGCAGGCTGTGACGATGGGTAATTTAAGATCTTTGCAAGAAAATTTGTTAAATGTGAGCTTTGACGATCAAAATTTTTATTTGAATGACGAAATTATTTTAAGTCGCGAAGATTTGCATTTATTGGGTGAACACAATGCTTTAAATGCTTTGCCCGCTTTGTGGATAGGCAAATATTTTGATATTTCTGAGAAAAAAATTAAAACTGCATTTCAAACATTCAAACCTCTTGATCATCGCTTGCAAATCGTGGCTGAAATTAATGAAGTGTTATTTGTTAACGATTCTCAAGGCACCACTCCGGAAGCAAGCATGGCCGCCATTCAAGCTTTTCAACTCAAACCGATTATTTTATTGGCTGGGGGCTCTTCAAAAGGAGCCAATTTTGAAGAATTTAGTCGATTTCTCTCTAAAACCAGTGTAAAAGCATTAGTTCTTTTTCCTCCTGAAGGAGAAAAAATTGAGCAAGCAATTAAACAATTTTGTAAAAATAAACCTAAAATTATGCATGCAAAATCAATGACGGAGGCTGTTTTACTGGCTTGGCAATCAACTCAAAAAGGCGATGTGGTTTTGCTTAGCCCGGCTTGTGCCAGTTTTGGACTTTTCACCAGTTATATTGATCGTGGCAATCAATTTATTGAAGCGGTAAAAAACATCAAAGATTGAACCCCCCGGACTTACACCCGTGGATTCCTAGAATGCAAGCTTCAATTGTCTCAATTTTTATTTTCCTGGTGCCGAATATACTTCCTGATCATCTCCTCATCTGCTTGTCACCTGATTTCCATACATTGATAATATCTCAAAGAAAGAAGACTTGTAAACCCGATACACCCCCCCGGCTTAAACACGTGGATCTTTTTAGAGGTATTAGTCTTTTCCAGATTGACTTTCATCTTCTGAAGTGGTTTATTTTCGATCAATTTTTTAATTTTTTTGATTTATTTTACTCAAATAAACTTCCCACGAGCTTATACTCTGGGTTTTAGATTGCTACAAGCAGAGCTTGCGCTTTTACATAGTGGCTCTTCCATCGCCAAGCTACCTGACTATCGGTGATTTAAGGGATGTGGATTAAATCCAATTACCGACTCAATAGACATGTCGCGCAATAACAACACGATTAATTCGCTCATCTTTTGTTAAAAACCCGATCTGAAATTCTTCAATTATTTAGCTACTCTCCATAAACAGAGGAAAATTCTTCAATTTTTTGCAAAGCGATATTGATACCTCGAATCACTGTGGTTTCCGGCTGTTCAACAACCGAGCAAGGCACTTCCAAAGCATGTGCCAAATATAGAGGTAAATCTTGAAGTTGTGCTAGTCCGCCGGAAAGGAGTATGCCCCGATCCAAAACATCTGTAATCACAGCCGGAGGCAGTTGAGTAAACAAATTGCGAATGGTGAGCACAACTTGATTGAGGTGTTGCAAGATTTGATCATGATAATCATTTGCGGAAAGATTAATGCTCGCAGGCTCGCCGGTAGTAATATTTTTACCAATGACTGTGATAGTGTGCTTGGTTGAATCCAATTTTATTTGAGGAAGCACGGTTTGCAGGTGTTCCAAACTAGTGTCAAGTTTAAATTTTTCGAGAATAATTTTTTTTAGCAGAAGTAATAAGCTGGTGCCGGCAAATTCACAGTTGGTGGCAGAAACAACACCGCCAAGAGAGATGGCGGCCGCCTCAATGGTACCGGCTCCCATTTGCACAATTACACTACCTGCGGAATCCTGAGATGGAACGCCCGCCCCAATGGCGGCCGCCAAAGCATGAGGCAAAACTATTGCCTTTCTGGCACCGAGCGTTTTCATGAAGTGAACGGCTCTCTCCCTTTGCGTCTTGGTTGCATTAGACGGCACCGCCATCATCATGATTGGGGCAAATAGCCAAGATCGCCAGCGAGCTGAGCCAAGGAGGGAACGCGCTAAAATTAAAGCAATTGCTTCATCTTGAATTATTCCTCGCGAAATTGGCTTGACAATTTTTACCCCTTCGCGCGCTCGCATCGCGAGCGCGCGAGCATCTTCTCCAACCGCTAAAACTTTATTACCGGCATCTATCGCCACATAGGAAGGCATCTTCTCGATCTGATTGGCACCATCCCAACAAATTCGTAAGTTCTCCGAACCAAAATCAATACCGACAGTTTGAAACCATATCTTTTTCATTGCGTTATGGACTATAATACCTGTATGCGCATTAAGGTCAATAAAGGATTACTCTTTGCAATTTTCTCCGTTGTCTTTCTGGTAGGAGGTACTTGGCTTGCTATTCAATTTGCCCAAGGCAAGTTTCGAGTTACAACTGATGGTATCATTCAAGGCTCAGGACTGCTGGCTTTAAGCTCGGATCCCAAAGGTGCGCAAATTTTTCTCAATGACAGGTTGGTGAGCGCTACCGACGATACTATTTATTTAGAACCCGGAGAATATCAAGTTCGTATTAACAAAGATGGTTATCATTCTTGGCAGAAAAATCTTCTCCTGGAGCCAGAACTTGTAACTTCGGCCAATGCCAGACTTTTCCCAATTGCACCATCACTAAGCCCACTCACTTTTACTGGCGTGGCCAACCTTCTACCCTCACCGGACGGACAAAAGGTTGCTTTTTTTGTTAGCAACCAAACTCAAGAGCAAAAAAACGGTTGGTATATTTTGGACCTTAATCCTCAACTACCTTTTACTCAATCTCGAAGTCCTAAACAAATTCTGGTTGAAGGAACAAGATACAAATCTGAAGATGCGAATTTAATTTGGTCTCCAGACAGTTCGGAAATTCTTTTTATGACAGAAGATAAAGATGTGATTATTTCAATTTCTTCCACCACACAAATGGATACAGCACCGGACGTTGCTTTTCGACGTCGGCAAATTCTCTCGCTTTGGGAGGAAGAAATGTATATTCGTGAAAGACAGTTTTTAGCTGAATTTCCCGAGCCAATTATTCAAATTGCCACCACCAGCGCCAACAATGTTTATTTTTCTCCCAGTAAAAAAATGCTACTTTACACCGCCACTACTTCTGCCAGGTTAGCAGAAGATCTGGTGCCTGCTTTACCGGCCGCCAATTCACAATCTCAGGAAAGAGAGTTGCAGCCCAATGGAATTTATGTTTATGACAAAGAAGAAGATCGAAATTTCCGAATTGGCACAGATGAAGAGTTGGACAACCCGAGCAAATTTCTTTTAGCTACCGATTTATACTCACCAGAACCAATTACTTATCAAGCCAGTCCTTCGGCATTTACCAGATTGCAAACTGCCACCACCAGCGCCGAATTGGCCGGCACGTTTGCTCGCTATCACTCTCCTCTTTTTACCAATGCTCCACAATGGTTCCCAGATTCCAAACACTTGCTTTTTTTCAAAGATCAAAACATTATCATCAAAGAATACGATAATACCAATGAAATTACTCTCTTTTCCGGCCCACTCTATTCAGACTTTTTCTACCCTTGGCCGGACGGCTCCAGTTTGATCATCACAGCCAGTTTTACTCCCAATGCTCCTCCCAATCTTTATGGCGTAGAATTAAAAAGGTAGAATTGTTATTACTGCTTGCCCTTAGAATTGTTTTCTGAGTAGCGAAACTGAATCAAACTTTTCTAAATTTGAAGCATTAAGAGCCATATCGGTCTATGTGTTAATTCCATTTATTTGGGTTAATATTCTAGAAAAAATTGTTCATCAAATTGACGAGGAGCAAACAAATATTTATTTTTTATTTAGCTCAATTGCAATCCACACTATTCTTGGGTTTATCCTAGGAAAGATTGATTCAAAATTCCTTCATGGTGATAAAATTTTACATTTCAAACAATTTATTAGAAGTTCTCTTCTTCTGTTGTTTTCATATTGCTCATCCGAACTTGTGTTTGTCATTAGAAATAATTTCACTCCGGAAGAAAGACATTGGCTGATCAATTTCTCAGATTCTCAAATCATATCTCTTGTATATTACTCAATCTTAATTTCTTTTGCCAATGGCAGTGTTGCAAAATACTTTAGTAAAGAAATTGATGCAAATAAATCACTTCATGATGAATTTGCTTCATTTTTGATAGCCGGAATTGCGTTTGTTTTCTTAAGATATTCAAATTTGTCAAATTTATTTCTCCCGCTGATTAATAATTTGCTTAAAAACTAGTAAATCGTGTTGTTATTGCTCGACAAATCTATTGTGCGACAATTTGAATAACTTGCTGAAAAACTGATATGTTGTATGGTCGGGGTGACTGGACTCGAACCAGCGACCTCGTCGTCCCGAACGACGCGCGCTACCATCTGCGCTACACCCCGAATATTGTCAACACGATCGCATAGTATACTCGACATTTCTGATACAATCATCTACTAGATTAGTGAAATTA
>CAZTME010000037.1:0-1891 GCA_964614795.1 uncultured Pseudomonadales bacterium
CCTGTTAACTTGAGTAAGACAAGAATCGCCGTTTCGTTTTGAGAAAGCTATATATTATCTGGTTTTGAAATTGCTATAGAATCAGTAGAGATACCAAGTCTATTGTCATGCCTCATTCCATTTTTTTTGGCTATTTTAAACTCGTCGCACAAAAATGAACTTGAGTTGATTTTCTTATACAAAGTTTTTTAGAGAATTTGCTGTTAGTATATTAATATCATTATGAATTTGAAGATATTTAAACGATTCTTAAATGGATTTGGGGTAGTTTTACTGATAATTTTTTTTGTCTTTCTAGTCGAAATTGGCCAAAGTAATTTCGATTATTCAGAAAATCTTTTATCTGAATTTTATCTGTTTCAAAAAAATCTTAACTTTGAGGTTTTTTCCAGAGAGAATGTAATTGATTTTCAGCTAGATGCGGTTGATCAATCAAAAAATGATGAGCAAAATGCTCAATTGGATTGGGGAAGTCTTGCGATTCACGATGATCAGGCTAATCTGGAGGAGATGATTACTCAAATACTGAATAAAACCATAGTTAATGATCAAGAAAAGCAGAATGTTACTCAATATGAATCTTCACTCAGTAGTTGGTGTCAACCATATCAACAATATAAATTACCACTAGATAATGGGCGGCTGGCCGGAGTGGTGGTTCCCCATCATGATTTAGCTCTAAAAATGTTGGATCCAATTATGGAGCATCTGCAAGGCCAGCCGCCCAAACACATTATTCTACTTTCACCGCAACACTTTAATGATGATCAGCCAAAAATTACTACTTTAGATCCAAAAATCACTTCCGTATATCATACCCAGCTGAATTTTGAATTAATCGATCAATTAAAAAAATTACCAACACTGCAATTAAATACCTTTCAAACAATTATGGATCATGGCTGGACCATTTTACATCCCATTTTTAAAAAAATATCACCCCAAACGATCACCCCTTTTTTATTTTCCAAAAGACTTTCACAAGAAGAAGTGCTTTCATTCGTAAAATCATTATCATCTGAATTATCTGAAAATACTTTAGTTATTCTCAGCGCCGATTTCAGTCATGACCTTTTGTCAAAAGAAGCATATGAACATGATCTTCACACCATTGAATTAATCAAATCTAATAACTACGCCAAAATTCGAGCTTTAGATAGCACCTACATTGACGCGCCGACCGCTCTTTTAGCTTTTCTCATGTTCATGAATCAATCTCATAATCAAATAACGCTGCTCAAACACGCTCACGCCGGTCAATTTACAGACGATTGCAACCAGCCTACGACTACCTATCAAATTTGGGTAGTTGCTGAAAAATAATTACTAATTCCAAAGTTTTTTGGTGTCTGCAAAATTTCTTTCCAATGAAAATCTACTTAATTTATCAATAATTCGACATTATTGATTTACCAAACGCTCCTCCATCATTTCTAGTGTATAATCATCCTGTTGTAATAAATTGTTTTGGGCAAGTGTGATTGAGGATTCAAGAGAGATGACAATCTGAAAACCCGATTGTCTTTTCTCTAAGAATACTCACCACCCCAAGACAAAAAAGAAGAAAGGCTCAAATGCCATATCCAGTTTATCCGAACACTTTTGTTCGGACTATTTTAGTAGGAGATAAAGAAGTAACTTTTGAAGTAGGTCGCTATAGTGAACAAGTCACTGCCGTACTGGTCACTTGTGGTGAAACCGTAGTGCATACCACTGTTGCTCTGGGCAGACAAGTAAATTTAGGTTACTTTCCGCTTTCCGTTGAGTTCGCAGAAAAACTCTTCGCCAGCGGTATTATTAAAGGTTCGCGCTGGGTAAAAAGAGATGGTCGTCCCACCGATGACGTCATTTTAAGCGCCCGCGTCATTGATCGCTCACTGCGACCCATGTT
>CAZTME010000037.1:1940-10723 GCA_964614795.1 uncultured Pseudomonadales bacterium
CCAGACGGCATGACTCACGAAGTGCAAATTATCAACACGGTTTTCTCTTTTGACGGAGAGAATGATCCGGACGTTTTAGGTTTGCTTGGCAGTAGTTTGGGTATCATGATTTCCGAAATTCCCTTTGACGGTCCTTTGGCCGGTTTAAGAGTAGGTTATTCCAAAACCACTTCTTCCTTCAGCATTAATCCTACCTTAACCGAACGTGAAACACTGGATTTGGATATGATTGTGGCTGGAAACGGTCAAACCATTGTCATGGTCGAGGCTGGAGCCAATGAAGTTTCCGAAGCTGTGGTGGTGGAAGCTTTAATTAAGTCTCAAGAATTATTCGGTCAAATTTGTGCCGATTTTGAATCTATTGTTCAAGAGATCGGTAAAGAAAAACTTAATTTAGTGACCAAAGATGAAGCGCAAGAACAAAGAATGAGTGAGTTAAAAGAAGCAATTTTAGCTTCGTTTAGCCAAGAAGTAGAAGCTTTGGTTTCTGCAAAAAGTCAAGGTGAAGGAGTAGATACTCAAGAATTGGCCGGCCAAGTGGCTGAAAAAATAAATCAAGGTAAAGAAGAAGCGGAAATTTATTCAGCCAATGAAATTAATGCTGTTTTATACAAACTAACTAAGGAAAAAACTCGTGCTCTTATTCTGGAAAAACAAATTAGACCGGATGGCCGAAAAACCGATGAAATCCGACCAATTTGGTGTGAAGTAGATGTTATGCCTCGTCCTCATGGCAGTGCTATGTTTAAACGTGGTGCCACTCAAGTATTAACAATTACCACATTAGGGGCTCCTAGTTTGGGACAGTTAGTTGAAGGCATTGAAGGCACGGAAACTCGCCACTACATGCATCATTACAACATGCCCCCCTATGCTTCGGGGGAAGCCGGCAGATTTGGCGCGCCAAAACGTCGAGAAATTGGTCACGGTGCTTTAGCCGAAAGAGCTTTATTGCCTATGATTCCTTCGCAAGAAGAATTTCCCTACACCATTCATGTGGTGAGTGAAGTGATGAGTTCCAATGGCTCAACTTCTCAAGCTTCGGTGTGTGGATCAACACTTTCATTGATGGCAGCGGGTGTGCCAATTAAAAGACCGGTGGCCGGCATTGCCATGGGTCTAATTTCCGATGGTAGTAAATATGTGGTTTTGTCCGATATTCAAGGTTTGGAAGATCACGTAGGTGACATGGATTTTAAAGTTGCCGGTACTCAGGAAGGAATTACCGCCATTCAAATGGATATCAAGCTCAAGGGAGTAGATCGAAAAATTCTTGAAGAGGCTTTAGAACAAGCACGTGCCGGCCGAGCGCACATTATGGGGAAAATGTTAGCGGTAATTGATGTTCCACGTACAAAATTATCACAATACGCACCTAAAATTGAGCAATTGACTGTGCCAAAAGAAAAAATTGGTGAGCTGATTGGTCCGGGCGGAAAAACAATTCGCGCTCTTCAGGAAGATACTGGTGCCCAAATTGACATTGAAGAAGATTTGGAAAAACAAGTTGGTATAGTGATTGTCTCTTCTCCGGATCAAAATGCTATCAACAAGGCTGTCAGTATTATTTCCGGCATGACAAGAACTGTCGAAATCGGTGAAGAATTTGATGGTAAAGTCACCAGAGTGGAAACTTATGGCGCATTTGTTGAGTACTTGCCGGGTAGAGAAGGATTAGTTCATGTATCACGCATGAGTACTGAATATGTAGGCAGTGCCGGCGATATCGTGCGAGAAGGTGACATGGTTCACGTGAGAGTTGCCGAGTTCAAAGAAGATGGAAAAGTTGGTTTGTCTATGCTCACTCCCGAACAAGAAATTGCCGCTCGTGAAGGCCGTGCCAGAAATGGTGGCGGTAACGACCGAGGTGGTAATGGTTCCAGAGGCAATTTTAGACCTCGTCGTGATGATCGCCATGGTGGTGGCAGAAATCGCTATTAAAAGTAATCAATCAGAGATGTCGCAACTCAAACAACAACGAAAAAATTGGTTGGACTTGAGTTGCGCATCATCTTAAGATGAAAATGACAAAAATTCATCACAAAAAGGATCCGCTAGCTATCTTAGTGCTTGCAGCGATGTTTCTTGCGATGATTTCTTCTGCCCTTGTTTTAGGCACCGCGCGCAATCATACAGGTCCATTGCATGGTACCTTAATAGGATTCATTTTGTTATATGTCAGTTTTGCTATTTTCATCCTTGGTGGATTGTATTTGTTGAGAAGAAATCGAAAGAAATGATTATTTTTTAAGCTGAAAGTTTTATAGAAGTATGAGATTATTAAGTTTATAGTCTATACTAGACTTGTCACATATTAGGCTTGTCGCGCAATAAAAACATGATCAAAAAAACCGTGTTCTTATTGTGCGACAAATCTATTAACAATAAGACCTCTTTGACAAAATAAGGCAAGTTTTATTATGTGACAAATCTTTTAGATAAGGCGTCGAAACTATGCACTTGCCCATGATTGCCACTACTAAAAATAAATATGTGTTGCTTGGTTTGGATCGACCGGTGTGGTTAGCCGAAAAATTAAATTTAAATTACTCCCTGCCGGAAGCAAAAGTTTTCGTTGATGAATTAATTAATCATGCTTTATCAATTTATTCTCCATATGTGAGTGGCATAATTTTCCCCGCTGAAACGCATGTGCAATATCTTTCTGCAAAAAAAGGTTCAGCCGGTTTAATCTTAACATTGCACAGATTAATTCATCAAAGTGATCCCTATTCTTTGCCAACTATTGCTCCGGGTTGGGGCATTGAGCACATTCGAAATAATTACGGGATGGCCTACTTATACATGCCGATTTCCGAAAGTGAGAAGGAGTTGGGTAATAAACTGCAGTTTCTCATGGAAATTTACGATTCCTGTCAATATGAAAATATTGATTTAATACTGGAATTGCCTTTAATTAATGAAAAATCAAGTCAAAGTATAATTGAAAGATATAAACAAGTTTTAAAACTCTTTCGTCGCTACTGTCATTTACTAATTTTGGATTATTCGGGTAGTATGCTTGATTCACTTTCATTAATGAATGTGGTAGATACGGATTGGTTATTAAATGACAATTTTGACAATTATTCTCAAGCCAAAGAGTCTCTGCGTGATTCGTTGGCGGCCGGATCCGCAGGTTTGGTAATGAGATCCAGTATTTGGCCACAGAGTTCAGAATATGGTAAAGATATGCAAAAAGCCAAAAAATTTATTGATTTAGAAGGCTTGGACAGAGTAAAAGAGTTTGGCAGAATTGTCGAAGAAAATTGATGCATATTTATCGTGAGTTGGAAATTGATCTCCTTGCTTAACCGGCAAAATTACGTTAAATTATTAGAACTTTATTTCGGATTAGGTAATTGACCTATCACAACTGACAAAACAACTTGATTTCTTAATAATAAACAACTGATTTTTTGAGACAAGTTATTAAGTATAAATAAGTAAAAAATAAATTAGACTTGTAGTGCAATAAGAACATGCGGTAAAAGAAACCTTGTTTTCATTGTGCAATAAATCTATTTGAAAGGATAATTTATGTTTACATTACCAAAATTAAGTTACAGCTATGATGCTTTGGAACCCTATATTGACGCAAGAACGATGGAAATTCATCACACCAAACATCATCAAACATATGTTGATAAGCTAAATATGGCTTTAGCCGATCATCCAGAGTGGTTGGTTAAACCCATTGAACAAGTAATGCGAGAAATTGATCGAGTTCCGGAAAATGTCCGCCAAGCTGTGCGCAATCATGGTGGTGGACATGCCAATCATTCTTTTTTCTGGCAGTTACTTTCCGCTCAACCGGAGTCTCAACCAAGTGGCGCTTTAAGTGAAGCGATTAAAAAATCTTATGGTGGTTTATCTCAATTTCAAGAAAAATTTACAGCCACAGCACTCAATCATTTTGGTTCCGGCTGGGCGTGGTTGGTAAGAAAAAAAGATGGATCTTTGGATGTTTTTAGCACTTCCAATCAAGATTCTCCATTATTTCATGGTGATGAACCCATTTTAGGTTTAGATGTTTGGGAGCACGCCTATTATCTCAAGTATCAAAATCGCCGTCCGGATTATGTCCAAGCTTTTTGGCAAGTTTTGAATTGGGATCAAGCTGAAAAAAATTTCTTGGAGTAATAAAAATTAAGCATACAAATCACTCATCGGCGATTTAAACCATGAAATTAATGCAAAATGACTAACAAGAAGCAAGACATATTTCAGATTTAGTTTTGAGATTGCGACATTGTGCGAAAATTTTAAACTCTAAATTAGATCTCAGCTTAGATAATCACATGTAAATATTTGAAATAACATATGACACAAATATTTTTAGACGTGGAAACCAAAAAAACATTTGAAGAAGTGGGCGGGTATTTTCCGGAAAAATTAGAAGTCAGTTTTGTTGGCATTTGCATCCGCGAGGGTTTTTCTGGCAAAGGTGAAATGAAGGGTTTTTTTGAAAATGATATTCCCCAACTCTTTCCAATTTTAGAAAAAGCAGATGTGGTGATTGGTTTTAATATTGACAACTTTGACATGCAAACTTTAGTGCCATATTATCAAGCTGATATCTCCAGAATTCAAACTCTAGATGTCATGAATCGCATTAAAGACTCCAGTGGCCACAGAATTGGTCTGGATGCAGTCGCCAGTGAAACATTGGGCGTGGGTAAATCCGGTAATGGATTGGATGCAATTAAGTATTATAAAACAGGAAATTTTCAAGCTCTTCAGGATTATTGTTTGCAAGATGTGGCGGTCACACGAGATGTGTTTGATTATGGACTTTCAAAAGGAAAAGTGCTTTTTCGCAACAAGTGGAATCGCTTAATTGAATGCCCAGTGGATTTCACTATTAAAGCAAATAAAAATCAAGGTGTGCAAATGAGTTTGCTTTAAGAATTAGCCAAAACTTTTCGACTGCAGGCCGGCCAAGCTCCATAGCCATCTCTTCCCATCTTGAAAGCTGCAGTTTTAATTGATTCTTCTGCATTAAATCTTAATGCCGGATTTGGATCTTCTCCCATAGCTTTTCGATTGGAAATCCAAGTTGAAGTGACAAATTGAAAAATACCGCCATAAGGTCCGTTTACAGCCTGTGCTCTTTCTCCGGATTCGCAGGAGGCAATTTTTTCTAAAATGATGGGATCTACTCCATATTGTTGACCATATTTTTCATACCATTGTTTCAGATTCGCATTCTCGGAAAAGACAACATCGTTTGTTGGATCAGCCATTTCGAGTGCTGAAGCGTCTTTTGAAGTAGCTTTTTTTGTTGCTAAATCTAAGTTGGCTTGATCGGTGTTGTCTTTTATGGATCCATTATCTGATACGCTTTCATTAATAGAAGTTATTATACTGGATTGAAGGGTGTTTTCATCATTATCTGTTGATTCTTTCTCGACTTCTTTTGCGTCCAAATTTTTTAAACCATCAGAAATTCTAACATCTTTCAGATTTTTCATTTCCTCATTGCTTGATCCGATTACTAAATTTTGCAAATTAGTATTTGTGAAATTTCCTTCAACTTTTGGTGAGGAAAGTAAAACATTTGAACAAGTCAGTCTTTCCATGAGATCAATTGGATGTGCCGAGGAACTGGCTTGAATTTCCAATGAATTAAATTTGTTCGACTCAAAAACTTTGTCTTTATTTTTATTTATATTAATTAATTGACAAGTAGGATGGAGGTATGATTCAACCACCGATGATGAGTTTGAAGCAATATTGTCTTTGATTTCATTCGTTAAAGTACCACTGGATCCGGCGATTTGAGTGTTATCTTCTGCTAAAGCCAAGGCGATTTGAGTGTTTGGTATCTTTACTTCATTAGCCATTGCTTTCTCAATATTGCCGAAATAGCAAAAAATACTTACGAAAATGTAAGAATAGGCGAGAGCAGAGATCAGAAAGCGAGAATTTCGTTTATGCATAGATGATTTGCCAAAAGGCAGAGGGGAAAATTATTTTTGACTTATTGCAAAAATGTTCGTTTATTATATCAAAAAATATCATTTCTGTCAATTTTTAGTCTTTTCCAATGCATGATGAACCTCGATTTGTTATCAATCTCTAAAAATGGTGAATTAAAAACCGGCAAATATATTTAATGATTGTGGTTCCTTAAATTGAGTTTGCAATCGATCTCAAGACAAAATAAATGTCTCATGCAAGAAATTTAGATATTAATGTAGATCGATCTTGAGAATTTTTCTCAGAAATATATTACTTGTCGCCAACACTTTATTATAAGAAAGTATAATTTATTCATTTGATATAGCAAGCTCAAAACAGAATGACACTTTATTTTCGGTCGCTTCAGCTGGTTTAAGGATAGATAAAACCGACATCTGGTTTTGAGAGTGCTATACATTGCACACATAAAACTAAATGTCAGTTCTGTGTTGGTCAAATCAGATGAAGTGTATGATGTAAATGCGTTATTTTTTTATATTTGTTATACTTTAACCTACATCCCTTAAATACCCACCCTAAGGTCGCTTGGGTATGAAGGAGTTGCTAAGCAGTAGCCTAAGCTCTGCTTGTAACAATCTAAAAACCCGAGCGTAAGCTCCTGGGAAGTTTATAATGATCAGAAATCTAAACACTAATTCTTCCATTGTGAAAGAAGAACTTCAGCCGAAAATTTGTTTAACGGCGGCAGCTTTGATAATTCATCGAAAGAAAGTGCTGTTCATTAAACATAAAAAATTAAAAATTTGGTTTGCTCCAGGTGGTCATATTGAAGCAAACGAACTTCCGCATTTGGCTGCAGAAAGAGAAGCTTTTGAAGAAACAGGTCTAAAAGTTGAAGTATTTGATCCATATTTCAATGGCAAATCTAGTTTGTCACAATATTTGCCGTCACCTTTTGAAACCAATTTGCATTGGGTGTGCAGAGAAAACTATCAAAAAAGAATCGCTTCACCCAAAAATTATCAGCCGATCTCACAGTGGAGTAAGGGATGTGAACAGCATCTGGGTTTTCTTTATCTGGCTAAACCACTTAAGGAGAATAAATTTACATTGAATAAAAATGAATGCGATGATATTAACTGGTTTTCATATGACGAAGTAATGAGCCTCGAAACACCGGCAGACATTAAGCAAGAAGTTAGGCATGCTTTTTTTGTGTTGAGCTCCGGATTTAAAGCTTGGGAAGACTAGCATCATCGGTTATAATGCCAACTCTATGAAGAAGTTGCAAATTTCACATATTAAAGTCAGCGTTGCTCATAAGGAAGTGGTTAAAGATGTATCATTAGAAATTCTTCCCGGCGAACTACATGTCATTATGGGTCCCAACGGTTCGGGAAAAAGTTCTTTGGCTCACGCTTTGGCCGGCCATCCCAGTTATCAATCCGATGCGCAAATTTTAAAATTAAACGGTCATGATATTTTGGAACAATCTCCGGACGAAAGAGCCAGACTTGGTTTATTTTTAGCTTTTCAATATCCTGTGGAAATTGCCGGCGTGAGTGTCCGGCAATTCTTGCGACAAGCGCATTTGGCCAGATTTGAAGATGAACCCAAAAAACAGTTTGAAAAAGTTTTGGCTTTTAGAGAACATTTAAAAAAAGTTGCCAAGGATTTGGGAGTTTCTGAATCTTTTTTGACAAGAGGCCTGAATGAAGGCTTTAGCGGTGGAGAAAAAAAACGTTTGGAAATTTTACAAATGGCTGTTTTAGAACCCAAATATGCCATTTTGGATGAATCTGATTCGGGTTTAGACATTGATGCGGTTAAACAAGTAGCTAAAGGTATTGAGTATGTGCGAAATAAATTTCAAACGGGAATGATTGTTATCACTCATTATCAACGCATTTTGCAGTTTTTAACAGTGAATAAAGTACACGTTATGATTGAAGGTAAAATTGTGCAGTCCGGTGGGAAAGAAATGATTAAAAAAATTGAAGATGATGGTTACAAAACTTGGATGAACAAATAATTAGCTAACGATGCAAATTAATAAACTTTTTTATTAACAAAAGAATCTACAAATATTGACTTAATTTTATTAAGTCTGAAAAAAGCGAATAATTCAAAATAATGAGTGATTAAAAAAGGGAAGGAAGTTATTATGAACCACAGACTAACAGAAAAAGTGAAATACATTCATAAGGTGGTTTTGATCACTCAAGATGAGAAAATTCTTATTTTACAGCGTGATCCTTCATCGATTACTCGCCCAAAGAAGTGGGACTTACCTGGAGGAAATAGTGAGTGGCCAACTCATTTGCAACCGGATAAAAAGACCGTTGTTCATCGCTACTTACACCTGCAAGACGTAAGAAGAGAAGTCCTGGAAGAAACCGGACTGGATATTTCTCATCAAATTGATCAATTAAAATTAGTGTCTCTAGATACTACCTATGAGCCGGCAAAAGACGCATTTTCCATTTTGGTGGGCTGGAGTTTAAAAATGGAAAAACAAGCAAAAGATTATGCAATTGTTTTAAGTGGGGAGCACACAAATTATAAATGGATTAATCCTCAAGAATCATTAAGTATAGATTTTGGTTTTGCCGGCGGATTGGATGGTTACATAACTCACATAATTCAGCAAACTTTCAAACACTAAAGAACACTTTCATAAATGAAATAATTCTATATTAAAAAGTATGTCAAGATTTGCACAAAAGAAAACCGCCCAATTTGTCACCAAGGACCATGAGTATGAGGCCGGATTTTCTTTTCCAACTTCATCTTATTCATATATCACTCAACCTGGTTTGAATGAAAGAGTGATAAAAGAAATATCCCATATCAAAGAA
>CAZTME010000038.1:0-10707 GCA_964614795.1 uncultured Pseudomonadales bacterium
AAGTTGCCTCACCTTTTTGTTTTTTCATCTGCTCGTTGAGCTTATTAAACTCGGTAATGTAACCAAAAGATTTACATGTTTTGCATTGCAAACCAACAGCTTGTCTTGGACCTTTTTTCTTACTTGCCATAATGCTCCTTAATTTTTTCTGATTTAAGAACTAATTGAAAAAGAGAATGATATTATATCCTATTTTCTAAAATTCGCCAGCGATAGCTTTTCAAAAAAATGACACTTAAAAGGTGGAGATAATACAAGAAGGAAGGAGAATTCTGTTTGACAAACTATAGAACTGACTGATCACTGACACCACACGCGCTGCAGGTTAATGGATTGACTTACAGACTCATTAAACTTGTCTCAAACAATCAGAACATGAATTAATAGAAATCGTGAAAAAACCGTTGTTCTATTTTGAGCTTGTCGTATTTTCAGCTTAGGAGATGACTAGCAAAAAAAATCAAATTAATCCAGCAAATTCTAATTATCGGTGCCAGGTGTAGGATTCGAACCTACGAAGGCGAACGCCAGCAGATTTACAGTCTGCCCCCGTTGACCGCTTGGGTAACCTGGCATGGCACTACTGGTTCTGGTCAACTGTCGCTTGATTCAACACACGTTCGCAGACACCTACTTGCATGTCTAGTGAGCAGCTGACTGAACCAGTGAGCCGAAGATGGGAATTGAACCCATGACCCCCATCTTACCAAGATGGTGCTCTACCCCTGAGCTACTTCGGCGAATGATATTCCCTGCGTGAGAGCCAGAAGATCCCCCAAAAATGAAGGTGGGCAGAACGATAACTATACCACGGCATAGCTATACGCTCATGAGCCCGTTAGAAAGATGTTGAGGAAACTTTCTAAAATCGGCTCTCACACACGGACTTCGAGAATGGAATAATTGTTCCTCCTCAAAGCATGTATAGTATACCTCATCGTCAAACCACCGCTCTCACCCAATCTTGAATCTTGCCTCCAAACTTTTCATAACGTATGGCAAATTCCAAATGAGCCCTAAAATAATTTTCCGGATCTCCTGTAGTTACCCAACGCGCCTGAGTTTTGACCACTCGCACAGATTTTTCACGAGCAACGTGTGTAATAGCATCCACCGTCCAAAGCTCTGCGTCTTTGCCCGTAAAAGTGGGTGAAAGATAGGTGAAAATATCCGGTTTAACCAAGTAGCGACCATATGAAGCCAAGAGTGAAGGCGCTTCGCCCACGGCCGGTTTTTCAATAATATTATCCAACTCAACCTCACTGCCGGCTTTGAAAGAGATAATGCCGTATTTATCTACCACTTCCGGACTCACTTCTTGAGCCATAATCACTCCGGCACAATCTGGATGGGCCTCGTACTCATCAACCATGGTTTTTGCATCTCCAGGCTTGCCAAAAATCACATCATCGCTGTATAAAACTAAAAATGCCTCTTCTCCCTCAACAAACTTAATCGCGGAAGCCACCGGCGAACCATTGCCATATGGCAAACTTGGATCTTGAGTAATGACTGTAATTTTTGGAAAATCCAGCACCGCTTGCACCGGCTCGTAACGGTCTTCTTTCCCTTGAGATTGCAACTGTTTTTTAATGCGAATCACGCTGTTATGAAAATAATCTTCATAAATTGGTTTACCCTCTGGGGTAGCCACAATAATAATTTCCTCAATCCCAGCTTCCACACATTCCTCAACTACCAACTGCATAATGGGTTTGTTACCCATGGGCAACATACCCTTTGGAACAGTCTTGGTAATTGGCAAATACCTGCTAGCAAAACCGGCATCGGTAATAATGGCTTTTCGCACTCTTTTATTCATACTTCTCCTTAATTGAGCGAACTATTTCACTCAAAATAATTGATCTTCGGATCATAACAGATTTTCGATATTTCAATCATATCTACGATTCTGCAACCACTCTATTATGCGACAAATCTTATAATTAGCAACATGTTTCAGAAACTCTTGAGAAGAGAGCAAAAATTCCCAATGACAATTTTCTTTATGTCATCTACACTGAAGTGAATGCGCCTTACTACTTCAACCGGTATTTTGTTATTTTGCTTGATTATTTTTGCATTTGTTTTTTATTTTTTGGTTCAACTTGCCAATCAGGTTAATCAAGACATACGTTTTAAGGCATCGCAAGTAGCACAGGAAAAACAAATCGTTAAAATTCATGCTGTGGCTTACTTGCCTCCTTTGCCAGAAAATCCTACTCTAATTAATCACAATTTGGTTGGTGATGGTTTTAGAGGTAAGACAATACTGGAAATAAAAACTAAAATTGAAAATGACATGATTGTTGGCCTGGATGCTCTACAAAAAGGCTCGCAATTTCAGCAAAAGGGCATTATTTCTCCCAATAATACAATTGAGTATCAAGTTGAAGATTCAATCAATTATTATTATGAAGAATTACCACTTGCCGATCAGCCTATCTCGGAAACAGAGCCGGTTTATCGACCCAAATATTTTGATGTGCTCAATCGTGAAAATATTTGTCATAAGGTAGATGAAAAAGGTATAAGCCAGATCTGGCTGTGGGGTTATCACAATGATTTTTCTCCACCATATTTAGTTCCAACCGAATCAAACATGGCCATGGGTAGAATTAGTCAAGATTTTTTCAATATGCCACAAATGAATTATGGTGATGTCAGTAACAGCGAAAGAACTGATGATTTACCAGTGTGCAATCACACTTACACTTTATTTAACTATAACTTGGCCAGAGGACCCGCAGAAATGGTGGAAAACCAGACTCATCATATTGAAGACTTGCTCAATTGGATAGATGGTAGAGATATTTTAAATAACCAGACTTTATTTCAACGTTGGCCAGAGTTATTATTTTGGGGACATTTTGTCGGTTCGGATAGCAGTCGTAAAAGCATCAATCCTGGCTGTGGCTGGACTCACTATCCTCCCAATGGCATATCAGATTATGACTGGCGCAACTCCAACCCCGTTGCCAGCGACTGTGAAGATTGGAATCCTCAAAGATCGGGTGAAAAAATCGCAATCAGTTGCAATAATTGGAAAAATCAAAATACTCAAACATGTCAAGATGACGGTGGCCTAGCCTTTAAAATTTGGTGGATGCGCCACCTGCCTCAAGCAAAAACAGATCTCCATTTTGCCAATCGCAAACTAAGTAATTGGTGGCGCTGGATCACCGATTTTGATGGTTCTCTCACAGCCGGTGGTGCTTTACTCACCCCAGATACAAATCCGGTATTTACCATCACGCAAAATATTGATCAGGTAATCATCGCCCGATCTCCGGCGCCCCCAACATATGCACCACTCACTCTTCAAACAGAAGATTCTCAAGGCAATAAAGCCTTTTTGACGCAAATCCCCGAATCTTGCAATCAAAATTCATGTGAGTATCGTTTTTCATTATTCATGGCAACAACTAACAATCCATATCGAGTGGTGAAATGGCGAATTCTTTGGGATAGGTATGTAGCAAACAATACATCCGGCCGAGTGATTAATAATCTTACGCAGGCTTGGGCGTTTGATTCTCAATCCAGCTTGGGTTATAAAGGTTGGTTCAATTTTTGTAGTGGTGGCAGTTGCCCAACACCCACTCCAAGCCCAACACTAACTCCATTGCCTACTCCCACCCCAACACCAACTCCATTACCCACTCCCAGGCCAACAATCAGTCCCACTCCTCAACCCAGCCCGAGTATTACACCTTGGCCGACACCAAGCTCTCAACCAACCCCATGGCCTACTTTCACCCCAACGCCTCAACCAACGCCAAGACCTACTCCGACACTCAGGCCTACGCCCACCCCAACGCCAAGACCTACTCCGACACTCAGGCCTACGCCCACCCCAACACCTCGCCCGACACCCAATCCGTCTCCAACAACCAGGCCCACGCCCACACCAACACCTCGTTTAACACCAATTCCAACCCCCAGACCAACTCCTATTTTGACGCCGACACCTCAACCTACACCGAGAATAACCCCCAGACCCACGCCTCAACCCACGATCACGCCAGCACCTACCCAGCCGCCGGTTTGTCAATCTATTCTGGACCAAAATATCGATGGTTTCATAGATTTCAACGATCTAGTCACCTATTTAATGAACTATCGTCAGAAATCAATGTTGGCGGATTACAACTGCGATAGAAATGTTTTATTTAATGATTTAATGAGTTACTTAATTGATTGGCGAGCGGTAAGAATTTGAACCGCATTGGTTCTATAGCAGAAGAAGATCTCTTCGAAAATCAGATTGTAGAAAATACTAATCTTGGCAAGGTCAAATTTGATTCAAATTAGTTCTAACGTAGAATGCTTCCTGTTTCGACTAATGCAAAAACATTTTGCTACCAAAAACAATAGAGCAACTTCTGCCATTTATTAAGATATGGCAAGTTCAAAACCAAATAGCAGATTTGATATAGTTAACTCTTGCCAAACTATTTGAGTAAGACAAGAATCGACATATGTTTTGAGAAAGCTATGATTAGATCAATTTTCCTGACCAATTTCCCCCATTTTTTTCCTATCAACCATAATAAAACCGATCATTACCCACCAAAACCATTCCAAAACTACCGAAACAACATTGAAGCTGGCAAGAATTAAGATTAAAAACAAACACAGTAGAAGTAAAAATTCATGACTGCGCAAATTCTTCTTTTCCGTCAACCAATTGGAAAACGCCTTTCTCATGACTAAAATTACAAATCCTAAATAAAGTATTAAGCCCGGAAAACCGGTTGTCACCAACCAATCAAACCAAACAGAATGTCCTTTATCCAACATTGGTAAAGCCAAACTTTCAAAACTAGGAAACTGAGCAACATAGGCCACTTCAATCATTGACCAGCCCCAACCAAAAATAGGCTGATTTATGCTAGCTTGCCACAAAGTTGAGTAAATAAATACTCTGCCCTCCGGTGAAAACAAACTGGCTTCAATGTCTCTTCTGAAAATGTAAGAAATTGAGAAAATTAAACCGACTGAAAACAAAAAGAAAGCAATAGCAATCAATATTTTAATGCTCGACAGATGTTTAGCCTGCAGATGCTCGAAAACACATCGGCGACCTAAGTTTTCTTCCGATGGAATAAAATTATTAACTGGTAAATTGCCTATGGATTTGGTCATCCACAAAGCTTGATTTGAAAACAACTCACTTCGCAAGAAAAATTTGCCAGGCTTTAATGAACAAAGAGATTTAATTGACCCAAAAAACTTCAGCAGTGAGAAAAATAAAATCAAAAACATTGCGAATAATAAAGGAGCAAAAACCTGCAATGACCACAGAGCGACCAAGAGTAAGCTGGCAACAATCCAAAACCGATACTTTGATGCAAATGTGAAATGTAAGGCCAATAAACCGATAAACAACACCACTCCGGCCACATAAACCGGTGCACCCAGCCAAAATTGCGAAAAAAATCCCAAATTGAAAGCATGTTTTTGCGTGTCAATTATGACAAGCAAAGCCAGCCAGGGAAAAAACCGACTCCAACCAAAAAGTACTTCTTCTGCAAAACTTTTATTCCATAAACCAGCCCAGTATGCAGTAATGAGAGTTAAAAGAAAAAATAAAATTTGCAGCCACCAACCATCTGCTCGCCATGAAGAGCCGGTCAGAGTTTGCAAAAGAGTGTTATTAATCACACCACTGATAATTAACCAACTTAATAATAAGAAAATAAAAATTGAGATTAATTGGTCGGCAGAAAATTCTATTCGATTCTTACAAAACAGAAGATGAGACAACAAAAATAAAATTGTTATCAAGCCCCACAAACCAATCATGATGGCACCACCGGCCTCTGGATGTTGCTCCAAACCAGGTAATCTTATCAATAAAAACATTGGCAAAGCCAAAACATACCACCATTTAATAATGGACAAACAACCCTTGACAGAGCAAGTAAAAAGTTTCATTCTAATAAAATATCATTTTTAAGTGGTTTATGTCTCCAAAAACTTTCATTAAAAGAATTAGTCAAAAAAACAGTCTTTTTTCATTATTGTTATTTATTTTAATTTTTGCCTTTTTACCAATCCTTGTTTATGGCTTGTACCGACAATTCGACGATCGAAGTAAAGCCACTAATCCCACCAACCTCGTTTCTAATCCCAGCCCAATTATTAGCGATCCCTCATACTGCTTGTATAACAACTGCCAAATTGATTTTTATATTTCAAGTCTGTCAAGGTATCCAACGAACTCTCCAGGGGCATTTACTTACGAAGTAACCTTTGGGCGCACTGAGGGTAATTCGACAGCTCCAATCACCATCGACTTAGATTTCGAAGTATGGTATGCGGACAGCAATGGCAATCCAACTTCAAGATCAAGTATAACTTCATATACTGGAATTACGGATCCCGGACCCAATAATCCAACTGTGAGATCGCAAAGATTGCTGGTGCCAACCAATCAAAACTTCATTGTCAAAGTAAAAATTGATCCTCTAAACAAATTTTATGAGCCAAACGAAGAAAACAATCTTTACATAGATACTAGAGGTGTTTCCTATCCTTCTCCCTCACCCTATCCCAGCCCCACGCCTACTTACATTCCAACGCCTTATCCCAGCCCCACTCCAACCTACTCACCTACTCCATATCCCACTCCAACTTCCACTTATTGGCCAACTCCATATCCCACTCCAACAGTTTTGCCAACGCCCTATCAAAGCCCAATTCCAACCCAGTTGTGTTTTGTCAACCCAGACACTAATGGAGATAATGCAGTAAATTTTGAAGATCTGGTTGCTTGGCTGATCTTTTACCGTCAACAAAATATGGAAGCCGATATCAATTGTGATGGACAAATAAACTTTGATGATCTTGTTCTCTTCCTTACCACTTGGAGAAGAGATCGTAATAGCTAAGAAAATTTATTACTCTTGTCAAGAAAGAAGAAATACCGCTATACTGGAAACACAACATGTTAAGAAAAAAAAACACTAGCAAAAAAATTTCAGACGCATTTTTTAGAATTTATTCTAAACATCCCCGCTATTTTCTCACTCTTTCATTAATTTTATGGGGGAGTTTTTTAGCTTTAGTTTTAGCCAGCACCACATTTTTAATGCAATCGGATCAAGACTTAAGAAGATCCGCCGATACTACTCAAAATATCACTTTGGCCTTCACTAACACTGCTCCTCAAGTCGGTTCGATTTTAAGTTCCAGATACGCCATCACTTCAGCCAAACCTGTCATGGCAGTCAAACTGGATGTAACTGTTAAAGGCAGTCCGGAAATGCTCAACGAGTTTCAAGCCAGTTTTCTTGAATCCAACCGCATGATGGTGGCCACCGAACAAATTTCTAGCATCGATGGCGGGAAAAAGATTGTTGTAGAAGCTATTAGCGTTAATGGTATAAGTTTCAATAGCACTCCGATTTTGGAAATTAAAACCAAACCCACCGCGCCCGGCAATCTCACTTTCACCGTTGAACCAAGTTCCAGAGCCAACTTTTTAGATAACTCAACCAGTAGTCTTGTTCTCCCTCCTCCATCCCAAGTTACTATTGCCGCTCCAACCCCAACACCTACTCCTCCGGCACCAACTCCCTTGCCACCGGCTCCTACGCCAACACCTCCGGAAACAAAAGATGATTTATACCTCATGAATTATTCATACAAATTTTATGAAGGTGATAAAGAAATTGCCGGAGATAAATTGCAAGATGGTACCAGATATACAGTGAAAATTAAAGTTACTGCGCAAAATGACTTCAAGCGTCAAGAAAATAATAATACCAATATTATTCTAAGGTTAACTGCCGGCAATAGCGGTTTGCGCAATTACAACATTACTTATGGAGATTTATTGCGAAGCGCCAGTGGTATTACCATGGACTTGGAAACTCCATTTATCGCCTCCAACGATATTAGAATTATCACTCATATCAATGCCACCAACTCAGTTCCGGAAAGAAATACCGATAATAATAAAATTGAAACAAGTGTGATTACGCAACGCACTTCTTCGGGTACGGGAGGAGTGCGAAGCTTCACCAGTTACTGCAATTCATATTGCGCCAACAAATCGGAATGCGGTTTCGGTCTTTCTTGTTGGAATAATATGTGCAGACATCCCGATAATGTTGAGAGTGCCAGTTGTCATGGACCTGGAAGTTCATACATGGGATGCAATATTAGTTGTCAGTCAAGTGCCGATTGTGCTGCCGGACTAGTGTGTTCTAGTAATCGCTGTCGAAATCCGCTCAATACTTCCAGTCAAACTTGTCAAGTTAGTGGCGGCGGGAGTGTGGTTCAAGCACCAGTTCAACCCGCACCACCCAAACCCACCAAAGCACCGGTAGCGACCAACAAACCCGCCGCCGCCACAACCAAACCGACTCCAACTCCAGCAATGACCCCTACGCCAACCCCTACGCCAATCATCATTGCCACTCCTCCCATCATCGCCACTCCAATTCCAGAAACGGTTGGTGAAGAAGCAACCGGCTTTTTTGGCTCAATTCTGGGCATATTTCAAGATATTTTCAAAAGTAATTCTTTAGCCACTTGGCTAATTATTGGCGGAGCGATTCTCCTTGTGATTATCATTGCTCTTGCTCTCATGTTTGGTAAATCGGATAAAAATCCAACTCATTCCAAACCAAGCTCGAAGGATGCAACAAACCCTAACTTCAAACCAATTTATAACAAAGCGGATCCGGGTATTCCAGCTTCCCTGCGATCTACCCCACCTTCTCCTCTAAATCCTTTGCCAAAACCTCAAGCGCCGATTACCCCGGCTCCAGCTAACATGGGCAGTCCTACTGCGCAAAAACCGGCCATGATGCCTCCAGTTATCCAAGGTGCCACTCAAGCTCCCGTTTCAACGACAAACAATAAATCAAGCATGATGAAAAAACTTGAAGAAAAAGGCGTCGTTTCATAACTAAATTTCATTCAACAAAAGACTCAAAATATCTGATATAATACCCAATCTATGATTAATCCAGTGCAATATCTGTCTCAGGTTAAAATAGAACTGCAAAAGGTCACTTGGCCAACCAAAGAAAAAACTTTGAACATGACCATCCTAGTAATTGTCATAAGCGCTATACTGGGTTTGTATCTGGGAATTATTGATTTTGCCTTTAATCGTTTAGTTGCTTATTTGTTAAGCATTTAATTAATTAGTAGTAGTTTTCTTGATATTTATGACAAAAAAATCTTCAGCCGACACGAAAAAAACAGTTAAAAAAACCAATGCTAAATCGGTAAAGAAAGAAGTTACTCAAGTTGTGCCTGAAGTTCCGGAAGTTCAAGAAGTGACGGTCAAAAATCCTGATCTAGTTATTATTTCTGAGGAAGAAAATAAAAAAGCCCGCTGGTACGTGGTACACTCCTACTCCGGTCATGAAGCCAGAGTGGCTGAAGCGGTCAAACAACGTGCGGAAACTCTTAATTTAACCGACAAAATCATTAAAATCTTAATTCCAACTCAAGAAAAAATTCAAATTCGTCGCGGTCAGAGAAAAACCGTCAATGAAAAAATCTTTCCCGGTTACCTTTTGGTCAACATGGAACTCACCGACGATTCTTGGTTAGCTGTTCGCACCACCGCCGGAGTTACCGGTTTTGTTGGCGTCGGGACCAAACCCACTCCTTTACCCAGACATGAAATTGAAGCAATTCAAAAATTCATGGGTCAAGGCGCGCCTCAATACAAAGCCGACTTCACCGAAGGCGAGGCGGTTCGCATCGTGGACGGTCCGTTCAACGACTTTTTGGCTAGCGTAAATAGTATTGATGAAGAAAAAGGCAAAGTGGAAGTTCTGATTAACATTTTCGGTCGTGAAACGCCGGTGCAACTGGATTTTCTACAAGTCAAGAAGGTGTAATAGCAATTGGTGATGACGCCACCTTCGCGTCACGCTTCTATCACTGAATGCTCAAGGAGAAATTAATATGGCAAAACAAGTCAAAGCGGTTTTAAAACTCAATCTACCGGCCGGTAGCGCAACGCCGGCACCTCCCGTGGGGCCAATTTTAGGTCAAGCCGGCATTAACATGATGGCTTTTCTGAAGGAGTACAACGACAAAACTCAAGATAAGCGCGGTCAAATAATTCCTGCCGAAATCACCGTCTATAAAGATGCGAGTTTCACTTTTGTGCTGAAATTGCCACCGGTTTCAGATTTAATCAAACAAGCCGCCAAAATTAAAGCCGGCTCCGGCGCAACCGGTTCTAAAGTGGCGGGCTCAATCACAATGGATCAAGCTAAAAAAATTGCGGAGCAAAAATTACCGGATCTCAACTGCTCAACAGTAGATTCCGCATTAAAAATGATCATTGGCACCGCCAGAAGTATGGGGGTGGAAGTCAAGTAAAAATTGCAAAGCAACATCGCAATTAATTTATTTAGTAGTAAAAAACTTTGTTGCAGGTACAGGAGAAGAAAAGTCTTAATTGCTCAATCAAATGAAACAATCGCAAGTGTTTGCTTAAAAAATAAGCTGATAATTTAAAGCAAACAACGAAGCGACCGTTGATGCGAGACACACAACCAAATTGCAAAAACAGCAACAGGTTAAAGCGTCGAGCATCACGAAGTCAGACAACCAATCGCCAGCTAGTGCTGGACTGACTGCGTCGCAAGTGTTTGCTTAAAAAATAAGTTGATAATTTAAAGCAAACAACGAAGCGACCGTTGATGCGAGACACACAACCAAATT
>CAZTME010000039.1:0-10579 GCA_964614795.1 uncultured Pseudomonadales bacterium
GATAATAAATTATGGATTTTTACTTACAACCATTAGTGTTTTTAATGTTAGATAAGTTTAATTCCATCAAGTTTTGCACTGCCAGATCTTCTGCATCTGCATCGCCCCTTCCAATATTCATTCATTTAGCAAGTCTCCAGAGTAAAGTGGGGTAAAACATAGAAAACCCGAAGTCATTTGCAAGAATAATAGATCTGGAATGTGGATAACTTGAGAGATTAGTCAGTAAATCGTGAAATAATTCGTATTTCTCCTGAAAATCTGCTCAAATTTCTCAGTAAACCACCAAGACAGGTAGTTAAGATTTGAAGAGAAATATACTCATTCTCTCGCAGATCATGATTGTGTAATTGAAAGTCATTTGATGTTTTTTCTTTTTCCGGACTAAATCTATTCTCCACTGCTGAGCTAGATTGCAAATTCACTATCTTTCGCACGTCGCACAATATTACTTTTACGACGTCAGTACAATTTTATGATGGTGGCCATTTCATTACATTTGATGATTTTTTAAATTTATTCTTTTTTCTATCAACAATTATATTTCCAGATTCTTTCATTTAAGCCTTTCTTTTGTTGTTTCATCTCAAGTCCGTATCGATTTTTCTGGGATTTTTACCAGCGGTTAAAAATTTCAAATTTCCACATTTAAACGATTAATCAATCATATTTTCTTAAAATCTTCTATTTTTTATTATTATTTATATGATAGATTACTCATCTCAATTGTGAAAAAGCCGATTTTGGGCGTTTAGCGAGCTTTGTATCTGCTGGTATCTTTAATAATCCGGCATTTTCCCTTTTTTACCACAATGTAATTGTTATTGCTCAGATTTTCAAACTTTTAACTAATTATTTCATAATTCATAGAATAATTATTCTTAACACCGGATTTCAAACATTAATCAATGTGATGAAAAATTTATAAGGATCTTAAAAAAAATTCAAAATTGATAATTTAATAAATTCCAGATCTGAATCAAGTATCGATGATTGCATCTAATTGATACAATTTGTTATAGATAAAAAAAGACACGATCTATCAATTAAAATATTTTGTAATATCAATTAGCAGAGAAGTCTCTCAATTGCTAAAATTGAATTTTCTCTCAGAATTAGTGCCGAGTGGTGGTGTAGAATAATCCTGAAATTTTCCATGTTTCTGTCCGTCGAGTTAATTTATTTATTCTGGCCATATATCAATCTTGAGTATTTCGTCAATATACTTATCGCGCAAGAAGAATTTCATTTAAAATGAATCGTTTTGTTATTGTGCGACAAGTCTATTTTCTTTGAGCTCAATTGTGCAAACCCCGTAAAATTTTCAAAAACCTACTTGAGTAGGATATAAAACAATTTTTCTTTAAGTTAAATCTTCTTGAGTTGAAGAAAATGTATTATGAAATTGCGATCTTTGCTGATATCATACTCTTTAGAGTCAAGATGAGCAACGGAATCGTGTTGTTATTGTGCGACGAGTTTATTATTGATCGAAAAATTTGAATTTAGTGATTATTATGTAGCAATTAGGGAGCATGAGCGCTACTATTCATCCTGATTGCAGGAGCAGGGAGTTCTACAGATCTTCAGGAAAAAAATATGACGAGCACAATTCCCTCCTCTGCCCTCACCCATTTTTTAGAATATCTTGAGGTTGAAAGAAATGTTTCCTCTCTAACCATACGTAATTACAGTTTGTATTTGCGTCGATTTGTGGCCTGGTTTGAACATCAGGGATACACAAATTTGAGTCAACTTGATTTAGACATCTTGAGAAGCTACAGAGTATATCTCTCAAGATATAGTGATGAGAATGGAAGAACTCTTTCTAAAAAAACTCAAAGTTATTATGTAATTGCTTTACGATCTTGGTTTAAGTGGTTAGTTAAGCATGATGCGCCGGTAATTGAGCCGACTAAAATAGATTTGCCCAAGGGAGAATCTTCACACATGCGGTTTTTAACTACAGAAAAAGTCCTACTCTTACTCAATCAACCTTCAATTAGTACTATAACCGGACTGCGTGACAAGGCACTACTAGAAGTTTTGTTTTCAACCGGATTACGGGTGAGTGAATTAGTGAGTCTTAATCGAGAGCAAATTAACTTGGAAAGTAAAGAGTTTGGAGTGATTGGCAAAGGCAGAAGAGCCAGAGTGGTTTTTTTAAGTGAGAGAGCCGGTCATTGGTTGGAGAGATATTTAGTTACAAGAACAGATATGTGGTCGCCGGTTTTTATACGATATTCAGGCAAAAAATTAGATCGATTAGCAGATGGCGAAGAAGCAAGATTGAGCGCCAGATCCGTTCAGCGTTTAGTGGATAAATACTGCAAAAAAGCGCATCTGCCTATCAAGATTAGTCCTCATGGTTTAAGGCACAGTTTTGCTACAGATTTGCTGGCAAATGGTGCGGGACTTCGAGATGTTCAAGAAATGCTTGGCCACAAAAGTATTGCTACGACTCAAATTTATACGCACGTCACTCGAAAAGAATTAAAAAAAGTTCATGAAAAGTTCCATTCGGATATGCCTTAAATGAATGGATTTGATCCAGATATATCCTGATCCATTTTAGCACTCTACTGACTTTACTGCTAATATGCGATTCTAGAAATGAGGATTGATATATCAGCTAAAAATCAAGAGAGGCAAGAAATTTGTTCTTGCAGAAATTCAAAATTGAGTGCTAGTAATTACAATTTTTTCTCACTACTCTACCCTATTTTTTACAACCGATATAAAAAGATATACTTAATATTATTTAATTATAGTTAATTGATCACTTATGGTATTCATTTAATATAGAAAGTATACAAATGAGTACAAATTAATACATAGAACATAGCAATAGATTATAGCCCATCATCAATTTTATTTATTCAATTGAAGTAAGTTTGTATGCTTTTTTATTACATAATTCACAAACACGTTAAAACTTCAGTAATTAATTGATATATAAAGATACATTAAACGATATATAGTATTATTTAAAAACCTATATTCATTCTCCAAAGGTCAATTTTTTTTGAAGAAGTCTAAGGAATCTATTGATTAAATATTAGTAAAAAATTTATTTGGATCGAAAACTGAAATAATGCTCGTGAAACATATAGCTCTCTCAAAACGAAATGGCGATTCTTGTCTTACTCAAGTTAGCAGGCAAGAGTTAACTATATCAAATCTGCTATTTGGTTTTGAACTTGCTATAGGTATGTTATAGCCAGTTTAAATTCTTTACTTCCAAACTTAAAACCCCGAGCGTAAGCTTGTGATAAGTTTAATCTACTTCCCTAAATCCCCAATCGTATGGTTGCTTGGGGATGGAGAAGTCGCTACACAGTAGTGTAAGCTCTGCTTGTAACAATCAAAAAACCCCTGAGCGTCAACTCGTAGAAGGTTTAACTCTTACTCAATTGGCATAGAGTTTACGTTCTTTAGAAGCCAATAAAATACTTATAAATCCGGTTGATTGATGATACAATAACATTCTTAAATTAAATGGGCCGGTAGCTCAGTTGGCTAGAGCGCCTGCATGGCATGCAGGAGGCCAGGGGTTCAAGTCCCCTTCGGTCCACCATAAATTCGAGTTGTCAAACTGTTGTTTTAGTCTTTAATTTCAGTTTCAATCCTTCGGTCTACCAGATGTTTTGAGTTTTCAAGCTGAATTTATGCAATTCGTTTGAATATCACTTCTGATATTTTTTCACTGAGACATTTTATTCAAAAAATTCTTTAAGACTAGCAAATGAATAGGGCTGTTATTGCGCGACGATTCTTTTGCATTTCGATTAAATCTGATTCTGTTTTAAGTTCAATCTTCAACTTTATTTTTTTGCTTATTTCGAAGATGCAACATTTATGTATCGATGTCGATAAATCAAATCGATTTTTAATCAGTAGGATTGAAATGACGAGCTATATGTATTAAAGACATTTAATTAAAATTGAAGATGATCTTCTTCCGATTTGGCCAAATGCCTGGCCATCATCACTTGAGCGCCTCCAAAGGCCAATAAAGCTCCAATAATGCCTAAAATCATGGTTAAACTAACTGAACCGGATGCCGGCAATTGAGTGGTGCCTGATTGACTGGCAACATTTCGCTCATTGCAGGTGCAGGTTTGATCGGTTGAACAGCGAGTATTGCGACACACTCCACCTATACAACTTAATCCGGAGGCGCAACTGCGAGTGCTGTTGCAAGTTTGATTGCATTGAACGGTAACAACGCCGGGAGCATTAGTGGCAGGAGGGCAAGCGCTAATAGTAACTGAGCTTTGTTTGGTTTCATGACCTTGCGGGCGGACAACTAAAGTGTAGGAACCCTGGCTTGGCAGGCCGAAAATAACATGAGCTTTACCGTCCAATCCGGTTCTTGATTCTTTTCTTTCATTATTAAATTCAAATGTAACCGGAATGTCTGCTTTTGGAGTGTTATTTTGCCTGATTTCAATATCTGTTTTAACCTCATTGGGATTGCACGATTGAGCTGCGCCAACATTAATCACAGTTTCACTGGACGGAGGTGGGGTTGGAGTAGGAGTTGGAGTTGGAGTTGGAGTTGCACCACCGGCTACGGTAACAGACAGTTGTCCGGTTGGAATCGCAGCAATATCGGTATCGTTTGTATCCACGGCTAAAACTAAGCCCCAATCATGAGAAGAGTCAAATGCCACGATAACAGGTGTTGTAGTTGGTCCGGCACCGGCTTTAAGAGTAATGGTACCTATGGCAGTTGGGGTATTGGTACTGAAGTTAGAGTTTCTTTCTGTGGCGCAACTCGCACCGATGCTTTGTTGCCCACCGGTAACTGGGCTGGTAAAATTACATGAAACAAACTGTAAGTTTGGGTTTTGCACTTGGTTGGTGACGGTAATACCGCTATTTTCAGGATAGATTAAACGATAACTGAAGGTTGATAGAGCTAATCCGTTAGTGTTAATCATTACCTGAAAGGTATCCGTGCCGTTTGGTTGAAGAGTCATGGTTGATTTATTCAGGGTAAATCTAACCGTTCCCGATGGGGTAGCCGCTTTTTGCCTGGTATCTTGCGGTTGATTCATTAAGAGAAACGCCATCACTCCGCCTGCCACTAAAAGCAAGGTAAACATGATTGCACTTGTAATCCAGATAGCTTTATTGCTCATAAAAATAGTTAATTATTAGAGTTGATCACTATTTTGCCCATTGTTTCTTTTCCATCGGCATAAATTAGTTCTAAAAGACCTTTAAAATCGGTGGCAATAATTGGAAATTCAGTCTTGATTGTTAGTTGCGGATTTTTTTCATCGAAGAAACTGCATTTGGCATCCGGAAGACCTTCTCCCGGCATGATGACACTGCCAAATCTTAAGAAACTGGTATTTCCTTCAGTAGATTGCTTATTAAATAATGGAGACCAGCCGGCATCGGTGCAGTTGTTGGTAACGATGTCGCTAGTTTCACCGGGTGAAAAAATTGGCAAACTGGTTTGTAACTGAAGGGTAATTGCGGAAAGTGGTTTGGTTGAAGAAGCGGTGGTGCTTGATTTAAAAACCAAAGAGTATTCATTTTCGGTGATTGGTGTTAAAACACCAAGGACTGGCAATTCATCTTTGTAGTATTCTGGGAAACTGACTTTTGTTTCTTGGGAATTTACATCTGACTCCTGAGTATTTTGGTTTGGTTGCCAATCTATCTTTAAGTTTTGATTTTGGTCTTTACCCATGGTGCTGAAGACAATGATTGAAACAACAGCCAAAACAATCATTACTAAAAGAGTGATGAGGACAGGTTTTTTCATAAAGTTTATTCTCCGGGCAAGACTACGTCATCTAAGTTGTTTTTGGCAAAGGCAATATCTCTAACGTTGATGATGCCGTTGTAATCAACATCAAATTCGCGGTTTGAGTCATTGACAGTCACAAATACATCATTGGCTGCGCGTAAAACTTGAATGATTCTGTTAATGTCAACCGTTCCCAATACATTAGTTTGATCTCTTCCTTGAGCGTCAACTCCCCTCACAAAATCACCGACTTTAACAATGTTGTTTGTTTCGGCTGTGACAGAATAGGATTTTTGAGTGGCAACAATGCTAATGGTGCCGATTTTTCTTCTTAGAGCCACAGTTGGCTTGACTAATATTTCTAACTGACCGGTGAAATTAGGATTGAGTTTATTTAAAATCACTGATCCCATAACTACTCCTTGCGTAGTTGATTTGGCCACCAAAGTATATTTGTCTTCCTGAACTCTGGTAAAACAAGTGGTGCCGTCCGGCTGAATTGCGCCCTCAGCGGTACACACTGTTGAAGGAACATTTCTAGTAGTCAATTCCATAGGTACGCTCACATCCGCTTTTTCTAATCCTTGCAACTTGAAGTTGAAGGTTAATGTAGCGGATTGTGTTGAAATCGGCACCGCCTCACAACCCGTGCCACCGACTTTAGCGACACACATCTTGCCGTCTTGTGGGTTGGTGGTACATCCTGTTTGACCGCTAATTGCTTCTTTACATTCAGTTCCGCACCATTGACAAGTTACAGGATTTGGCGCGGGAGATGTGGTTGGTAAAGTTTTGGCGGTCACTGGGCTATAAAGAGCTTTTTTGCCAAGATTATTTTTAACCACCACATTAAATTTGTAGTTTCTGTTGGAAACTAAACCAGTGACATTTCGCGTCAACACATTTGCCGTATAGTCCATCACTTTTCGATTTTCACAAGTGGCAATGTCTGCGGAAGCACTGGGAGTGACAGCTGTTTCAGTTAAAGATTGTTCATCAATGGTGACAAAATCTTCATTTAAAGAATCGATAAGTTCTTCTTCAGAAGATTCAATTAGTCCAGTTTCATCGAAGGACTGGGTTTGATTATTTGTCGTTTCGCCTTCCATAACCGGAATGGCACAAAGTAGGTACTGTAATTGAGTATTTGGCGTATTTCTATCTTCGGCAGCGGTCCAGGTCAAGGTCATTGAGGTTGAAGTAATGTTGCTTGGTGGATTGATCCGACCGGGCACCGGATCGTCGCTTGTCGGAGTTGAATCCGTGATTGTGGTACTTGCAGGAACGCGATTAATTAAAACGTTATCCGCTGGGTTGTTAAGTTCGGTGGCGGTTGTCACGGATTGATCAAATTGAAAAGTGGCTGAACCAACATTTTTTGATTCAAAGACTAAATTTGAGATAACTTGACTGCCGGTAAATACTCCGGTACTAGCAGGTACGCCATAAATTATGGTGATACTGCCTGCAGTTTCATCTATTGCTACCGGTCTGAGCTCAACCAGTGGGGTTGCGGTTGCAGCTTTAGAGGCGGATTTAACTTTTACCAATTGAGGATTAAATGTTATTTTCATTGCAACGGCAGTAATTGATTTACCACCGGCATCCAATTTAATATTCACGGGAATATCTGTGCCTTTTTTAATACTGGCCGGAGCCTCAATCATTACTCCAGTGTTGCCAGTGGCCGCTTCTTGCCTGATGTCTTGAGTTTGTTGAGTGGCTGTGAGGGCTATAAAGGAGCCAATGATGGTTAATAAAAGAGAGAAACCGGTGATGGAAATCATCGCCCACAAATGTTTATTTGTTTTAGATTTTGGATTTTTTTTGTTGAGAGCAGTTGGAGTTGCGGTTGAGTGATTTTCTTGCATGTTTTTTAGAAAAATAATATTAAAAAAATATTCCTTTTTTAAGTTATCACTACTGAGAGATCTTTGGCAATAGCCAATTGTAATCGGCGATGGTGACTAGGCATGCGCCTTGATCGGGAATTAATTTAAAGCGACAATCAGTGGTATAGAGTTTTTGAATAAGCAAATTTAAATCTGCTTGATCGACTTTACCATTGCCATCGAAATCGGCTTTGCCAAGAGTTGGATCATTGGGATTGGGAGAAGGAGGTGTAGTGTTGGGTTTATCTATCATTTTACATTCTTGACCTTCTGCCATGCAAGCTTTACCTTCTGGGAAAGCTGCAGTTGTGCAAACACCATCTTTAGTTTTCCAAGCACAACTATTGCCACAGGGTTCGCATCTACGTTCCACTGCCACGCAAGCATTATTTTTCACTTGGCACTCGAATCTGTTGTCAATGGAAGCTATGCAGGCAATTTTTTCATCACTCCATGCGCAACTACTTCCACATTGAACACAAGTGCGTGGTTGTGGTGTGGGAGAATTTCCACAAGCAAAAACACTCCCGGTTTTACTTAACCCACCAAATTTAAGATTAGATGTTTCATTTTCATATAAAGCTTGTACATTCCAACCGGTATACTTGGCTCCGGCTACGACATCAACAGTTGCTCTACATACTTCATCACTGCAAGCGCTACTCGCTTGAACAATGACGAAGCGATCACCCAGTAATCCTTTATCATCCGGTTCTGGACAATACCAACCAACGGTATCACCATTACTATTTTTGCAGTTATTTTCTTTATCTAATCTAATTGCATAGGTTTTGGCATCGGGTATACCTTTCCACTCCAAACTCACTTTATTACTACCATCACTTGCACAACTTTGTTTTAAGTCTTTGGGCATGGGTTTACAAGTAATGGTGGTTGGACTACCAATGAGGGGTGGATTGGTATTGTTTTTTGTTCCGTCTGCATTGATACCCAGTGCATGAAGATGAATAGTTCTTTGCACTCCATCTTTGTATTGATCGGGTAATTGATAAAGAAAACCGGTGTTTTGGTTGCCATTACATCGGCCGGCTTGAGCTACATCTATTCTGGATAAGCCTGTGGATGTGGCTCCAACAAAGTTGCCAGGTCCCAAATCTGTTTTGTAGACATCTATTTGAAGAGGTAGAGCAGGATTATTAGCATCACAACTCCAACCCGTGATGTAGCAAGCACCACCATTGACTTCGTCAACATAACCAGTAGGATTTTGAGGAGCTATGCCGGTACCGCCTCCAGTTCCACCTCCTCCACCACCGGTATTATTTGAACCGCCAGCAGATCCACCGGAATTACCTCCTGAATTATTTGATCCACCGGAATTGTTGCCACCGGTTTGATTTATGGAAGTAACACATTTATTTGCGCCATTATTAGTTGAGTAGGGTTGAAAAGAACAATTATTGCCTTGACATACACAATTTTTCATGACTCCGTTATCACATTTGCTTTGGCCTAATTTGCATTCGGAGGTATTGGGATCTGCGCAAATAACCTCCTTGCCATTTTCTTTTATTGGCTTCCAATCATTATTTTCACATTTGTGAGCTTTGCCATTAATGCAGGTTGAAAGATTTGAATGAGCGCATTTAGGAAGTTTTCCAACACTTCCACACTGAAGACCACTATTTTCTAATTTTCCAAAGGTAGAATTGGGATTGTTACCATCATTCACACATTTGTAAAGATAGTTGTTTATGCAGTTATATTCACCTTTTTGTACACATGTGGAGCTTGGATTCATGTGCCCAGTTTTATTGCATTCTCCACCCTTTTGCCATTTTTTATCAGTATTGCATAAAAACAGATTGTTATTTTGATCACAGATGATTTGTCTGACTGCAGTGCATTTTTCATTCTCTACAGGATTTTTCTCCACAACTGTTAAGGTTTTATCACATTGACCTAATTTGGAAGATTGGTCGGTGATAACATCTGTTCTACAATCTGCCCACAAGCCTCTACTTTTATCGCAATAATAACCATTATTTATCGAACATGACTCATCTTTAGAATTAAAACAAGCAACGCCAGTATTTTGCCATTGAAAAACAATATTGCTTGCTCGCGATTGCACACACTTGTGAACTATTCCGTTTAAACATTGCGAATTATTTGCTTGAAGAGAAGAGCATGAGCCATTAGGTTCTGCAAGAGGAAGAGTTGATTCCAATGAAGGATTCGACGTACATTTTTGACCTTTATCAACCTGCCACGCGCAGTTATTACCGTTGCAAACACACTTCTGCATGTTTTTTCCATCACACTTCACTTGCCCGGCTTGACAACTTGTGCTTGAGTTATCTACACAAACTGCAGCGTTATTGTCTACCGTTTTCCATTGTTTTTGTCTACAAATCATCACTTTGCCATTAGCACACGCCCACAAGCCTTCTTGATCACATTGATTAGTGTTGGAGCTTGCACCCCCGCTAGTATTACACCCGCTGCCACAACACTGAGGCGGATTAGTTTCTTGGTAGCTCTCCCCTCCCTGACAATACCAATAAATACCCTTAGAGCCACACACTCTATGTCCCGGAGGACAGTTGGCGCCCGGTGGGATTACTTGATTGTTAGGATCTCCGGTTCCATTATCGCCGGGTTTTTTATCATCTTGAGGTTTAGGAGTTTCTTTCTTACAACCATCTCCGCAACATTCTTTTTTTTGATAACTTCCTCCATCTGAAGAACATACCCAATAATTGCCATTTCTGCAAACTTTATCTCCCGGTGGACAGTAGCTGGCCTGCGCAAGATTGGGCATAAGCCAAAAGGGTGAAAAATGTAAAAATAAAGTGATAGCAATAACCAGAAAACTTAATAAAAACTCAAAAGAAGATTTTGTAGTTTAAGTAACCAAAATGGTTGCTATTTGTAGTTATTTCCGTCGATTCCACAT
>CAZTME010000040.1:0-9829 GCA_964614795.1 uncultured Pseudomonadales bacterium
CTCAAATGGATTGATTCTCAGGATATAACCTCAATTCATCCTGTCATTCTAGCTGGACTTATTCACTATATTTTTGTCTCCATTCATCCATTTTCTGATGGTAATGGCAGAACTACCCGATTACTCACCTATTATTACCTAAAGTTATGGGGTTATGATTTTAGAGGATCTTTATCCCTTGATTCGTTTTATCTTCAACATCGACTTAAATACTACCAAGCATTAAGCAGGGGTCAATCATTTGATGATCGCATGCTAGCCGATTTAACACCATTTATCGAATTCTTTACTAAAGGATTTCTTGAGGCTGCTACTAACCTCAGTCAGTATATTAAAGTTGGAAAAGTTACGGACAGTGAGAAAAAACCGGTCAGGTTAGACTCAGATGAGCTAGCTATTCTAGATTTCGTTTATCAGTTCGGAGCAATTACTAGTAGTGAGACCATTGATATTATTTCAGCACCAAAACGAACTGCGCAAAGACGATTGATGGAGCTTGTAGAAAAAAATATTCTAGCTATTGAAGGGCGGGGTCCATCAACTCGATATGTTTTATACTCGCCTGCGAAGCAAATTGCTTAATATCAACTGCTCACAACCAGACCTGCTCAACATAATGAATGAATAAAAAAATACGCTCAATAGACATAGTAATAACCGAGTCCAATTCTAAACTTGTATTCCTGGGTATTAGACTACTATTTATTTTTATATCAATCTAATTTTGATTTTTGAATACATTTATAACCTAATCAATAGAGATACATTGAGATGCAATGCATTCAGTTATGTACAATTGGAAAAGGAACATTAATGCAACCTATCATTACCAAATTGAACTACACTTACAAAAAACCGGACTCAGACGTTTGGGTGCTCAACACCCAAGACATTCCGGTAGACAAAACGTTAATAAAGGATCAACAAATTGTTCATTTCGCACCATTAAGTGTTGGTGGTAATCACAAGCATCCGAGAATCGAATGGTTTGTGGGAATTGGTGAGCTTGAGTTTATTTGGCTTGATAAAAATGGAAACAAGAAAATCCAACAAATGAATCCTGATGGCCAACTTCTATTGATTGAAGTACCACCATTTCTTCCGCACGCAGTAAAAAACTCTTCCGTTGAAAAGATTGGCATTTTATTTGAGCTAGCAGATGACACAGCAAATGGTGTTGAGAAAATAAAAATTCTCTGAAATGTTCAATAGCTGGTTGTCAGTTCTGAAACATTATTCCGAGTGATATTCTTTGTTTTCTTGCCGAATTTTTAACTCAGTAAGCATTTGGGAGATGACTTCTTCCAGATCTACGCCTGCTTCGTCGGCCATGAGAATGAGCTCAAATAAAACATCAGCAAAACTATCTTTTAGCTCGGCTCTTTGGCGCTTGGTCGATTTACTGCCGGTTTCTATTAACACAGCATTTCCCAGCTCTCCAACTTCTTCAACTAAATCAATATAGTGAGTTTTTAGGTCCCATCGATTGGGAAATTTTTCACCAACCTCTTTAACTTCCTGGACAATTTGCTGAAATGTTTTTGACATATACCTAAGTATACCAGCCATTAATAATCTCTTTCTTGATCATTATTGCTATACTTTGATTCCTTAAATATCTTTTATTGATATCAGTTGGATAATGCATGACTCGAGCTTCTGCTGATGTGGAAAAGTTTCGGTTTTTACCAAAATTGCTGAAAAACCTCAACCATCTGCAACATGATCTATTGGATCCTGACGGTTGGTTGTATCCTTTGGTTGAACAACAGATGGTCAGTTCTGGTCAAACTACCCAATTGAAGTTAAAATAAAACTCCATGAAAATAGCCATTCTTTCAGATACTCATGATAATACTCCCGCAATTGTTTGGATCATTGAGTACCTCAATGCACACAAGATAGCAATTGCATTTCACGCGGGCGATATGATTAATCCTGGTATTCTTTTTCGATTTCGCGATCATTATGAGGGCCACTTGCATTTCGTTTTTGGCAACAATGATGGGGAACACGCTTTGGCCGAAAGACGTTCAAACATGGCGAACAATCTTACATGTCACCTTCAAGAAATGAGGCTCGATCTTGAAGGTAAGCGCATTTTCATGAATCATTACTCAAGCATTAGCGAGACGGTGGCAAAATCTGGTGAGTTTGATCTTTCAATTGGCGGACATGATCATCAATATAGAGTCATCAAGCATGCCAACTGCCTTTTTATCAATCCGGGCAATACTGTCACAAAAGACAAATGGTTGCCACAAGAAGCAGATAAAGAAAGTAGTTTTGTTCTCCTAGACTTAGGGAGCATGGCACATGAGCGTATTATGCTTCCAAAGGAATTTCAATCATTATGACTCTTTCTGACAGCAACTCACCAAACTAGCATATGAGGATCCGAAAATTGTTGAAGGTTTTATTCAAAGAAATGTCCTCAAATCCAACTAAGAAATGACAATAGGCGAAAATTCCTAAAAAAAGAACTCGAATATTATTTTCGCATTTTCCTTTGCGGCAGAAGGAGCAAAGTAGGGTAGAATGGCAAAGTGAACACCAATCAAACACAAACAACAACGCTCAGTCCGGACCAGCAAGCAATCGCCACCCGCATTGCACAAAGCTCGGACAATTTTTTTGTCACCGGCAAAGCGGGGACGGGAAAGTCCTATTTACTGGCCTACTTAAAAGCCTTCTTACCCAAAAAAGTGATGGTTGTTGCGCCAACCGGTGTGGCTGCTCTTGTCGTTGGCGGACAAACTATTCATTCGCTTTTCCAATTACCGCCAACTCTTATTGAGCCAGATGCAATTCGTCTTAATAAAAACACCAAGGAGATACTTTCTAAGGTTGAAGTGCTCATCATTGACGAAATATCCATGGTGAGAGCAGACCTGATGGATGCAATCGATATCTCTTTGCGTCAGGCAAAACACAGCAGACTACCTTTTGGTGGTACACAAATTGTGATGTTTGGTGATCCATACCAACTGCCTCCAATAATCAGAGAACCAGAACATCAAACGTTTTTCAAAACCGAGTATGAAGGGGCATACTTTTTTCACGCTCATGTTTGGAAAAGAGCGCCTTTTATTACTCTGGAGCTATCTACCATTTTCAGACAAAAAGAGACGGAATTAATTGAAGTATTGAATTCCATTAGATCCGGCAACACAACTTCAGCACACTTAGATGTCCTTAATCGTAGGGTAGGGATGTTTGAAGAAGATGAAAACGCGCTCACACTCACAGCAACTAACCGCCGCTCAAACCAAATAAACAACTATTTTTTATCTCAGCTACCCAGTTCCACATATTCTTTCAGCGCAACAATAAATGGTCGGCTGGAACCCTCAATGTATCCTGCGGAAGCTCAACTAATCATTAAACCTGGCGCGCAAGTGATGATGCTCAAAAATGACAAAGAAAAACGCTGGGTAAATGGCTCGCTGGGAAAAATTGTTTCCGCTACAAAAAAATCCGCCGTGGTGATGATAGATTCAGAAAAATTCGAAGTCAGCGCCGAGCAATGGAATCGCATTCGTTATACTTTTAATAAAGAAAGTGGTCAATTAGAAGAAGAAATAGTTAGTACCTTCACTCAATTGCCTCTGCGACTGGCATGGGCGGTGACTATTCACAAATCTCAAGGACAAACCTTTGACAAAGTGACGATAGATTTAGAACAAGGAGCATTCGCCCACGGTCAAACCTATGTGGCTTTAAGTCGCTGTCGCTCTCTGTCCGGCTTGTCACTTAGTCGCAATGTAACGAAAAAAGATATAATTGTTGATCCGGTCATTGTAGATTTCATGACAGGTAAATATCTACCAAGCGGACAATTGTTTTAATATTTTTGATCGAATTTTAAATTAAGATTTTTGGAAGTTTTTTCACCAACAATCACACAAGTTTTGATAGCAATTTAATTCGAATTAATTCTTACGCTACAATTTGAATGAGGAGAAAAAATACTTTTAAATTATTTCTCAACAAAAGTAATCGCCACACCTTTATTATTTCCTCTTCCAGTTCGACCGATTCGATGCACATAATCATCATAAGTTTCCGGTGCATCAAAATTAATCACGTGGGTAACATTTTCAACGTCAATTCCTCTAGATGCAACGTCTGTTGCCAATAAAATATTAGCATGAGCATCCTTAAAAGCTCTCAAAGCTCTTTGACGCTGACCTTGTGATTTATTGCCATGAATTGAAACAGCTTTAAAACCTCGATAATTTAATTCATGAGAAAGTTTTTCCACCCCGCGTTTGGTTCTACCAAAAATAATCACTCTTTCAAAACTTTCTTGAATTAATAAATCATGAAGCACATCAATTTTTTGAGAAGAGTGAGAAATATGAATTACGTCTTGAGAAATTTGTTTGGCCGTATTGCCCGTTTTCACCGACACAGTCACGGGATTACTCACAAAAGAGTTTAATATTTGTCTGACTTGGCCGTCCACCGTGGCGGAAAAAAACAATGATTGACGATTTTTTGGCAAAAAGGAAATGAGATATTTTATATCCGCAATAAAACCGATATCTACCATTCGATCAACTTCATCAAGAACCACCGCATTGAAATTCCCTAAATCCAACACTCGATTATTAACTAAATCTTTCAATCTTCCCGGAGTGCCAATGACGAAATTATTATTTCTTCGCAGATCGCTTTTTTGTCGAAAAATATTTGTTCCACCAATAGTCAAGACTGAATGAATAGGCAAACCTTTTGTAAAGCTGATTAATTCATCTCTAATTTGGATGGCCAACTCACGAGTGGGAGTGATAATCAAGTTTTTCTGAAAGCGATTATTGAGTGTTTGATTAATAAGTGGAACCAAAAAGGCTGCTGTTTTACCTGTACCCGTGTTAGCAATACCAATCACATCTTTTCCTTCAAGAATGTAGGGTATTGCTTGAGCTTGAATTGGAGTTGCAAATGAATATTTTTTTTGCAGAATGCAATTAACCAATTTTGAATCTAGTGAAAAATCTGTGAAAGAAATTTTTTCTTCAACTTGGTTTTCCACAGAAAAATCCTCGTTCTTTGGTTGATGAATGAATAAATTTGGATCTAATTTTTTTGCAGCTCTTCGCTGGTGACGACCGGCATTTGAACGATTAAAATTATTACCCGAAAAGTGGCGCCTTCTAGCATGAGAAGCACCGGAATGAGAATGATTAAACATAGTACTTTAACTTAGAGAGATTGGAAAAGATGTATTACGATTGTTCTGATAACTCAACCTTGGAGCTATCACTAATACATGCCTGTTGCGCAGAAATGAATTTAACAGCTCGATTTCTAAATCTTATCTATTATATCACATCACCGCAATTAAGCATTTTTTATGGAGATTTACGAAGGTTATTAACTGAATTTTTAAGTTGAAATTATCTGCCTATATAATACTTCAACAGTCACTGAATGAAAAATTTTGATTCAATCACACCCACATCAATTGCAAACACTTTTCTGGGAACAGGATTGGAATATCAATTTAAATTGTGGCTTGAACACAATTCAATTCATAATGAATTTGTAGATTCTCAATTAAATCCAAAAATTGAAAGTATTTTATTATTTTTGCTTATTTTTGTTTTGCCATACTCAACAATATCGCTTTTAAGAGTGATGGATGAATTAAGTGTTTCTCTCGAGCAAATTATTGAAATTGTTAAAAATAGTCATGGTCAAATTGTTCTCGACTCTAATCTGGTTTTATCCATTACTGGTCAAGTTTTATTTAATCAAGACGAATGGTATTTAAATGATCGTCATCAGCAACTTCTCTTTGTCTTAAGAAAAGGTCATTGGCTAACCAAAGAATTTCTTGCTCAAGAGTTAAAACTGCATAAAAGATATGTTCAGGATCTTATCAATGAACTAAAACTAAAAGGGTTTCCAATAGAATCTTCCTCACAAAACGGTGTGAGGTTGGTTTTGCCTGATACTCATGAGGAATATCCTAATTATCGTTTATTTCAGCATCTCAAAAGGAATTCTAATCAGTGGCAAACATTAAAGATGATGATGATAGCATTCCCCAACTACTCAAGAAGAGTCATTCATAACTGTATGCAAAAATTAAAAGAGATACCCGATGTTGAGTTTCATCCAAAAAAGGGGTATAGACATATTTCCGTACAAAAACAACATTCAAAGAAAACTTTCTTACAATTAGAATCTAGTCAAAAAGAAAATAAGGATGGCGAATTTATACTCTATAAAGTTGAGGAAAATGATAATTATTTCATAAGAATCCTCCAGCTCATAATTATTTCTCAACCCAACACATTATTATCATATCGATTTCTCAGAGAGACATTGTCAAAACAAATAGCCAAAGAAATAACTGATAACGATTTTTCACGATTATTTTCGAAAGTTTTGGAGAAATTGAGAAAAACTAAACATTCAATTATTATGCTAAAAAAAATCGGAATAATTTGGCTTACCGTCATTATTATCAGCATTAGAAACGCTGAATAAATTGAGTTATCGACAAAGATTGATAATAATTCATGAACTCTTAATATTGCCAATTAATAAAAACATAATGATTATTAAAGTAAATTCTGGTCGATTTAGAAGAAAAAAACTCAAGGAATTTTTTTTCAATCTTCAGCAATCTCATTTCAATGCCTCAACTAGAAACCATGAATCATTTTCCACTATCCCAGATTCATATCCAAGCATAATTATTTACGAATTGATCAACGGTTTAAAAAAAGCAAATATCTCCTTTAAAAGAGTGCGTAATTCGCAATATTCAAACCAAAATCGTGAAACAGAAATTCATATTGATTTAATTGGTGATTTAATCATGATCAGAAAAATGCTCAGAACATCAGTCTCAATTTAATATTTTTTCTTATTCAACACAAATTTTCCTTTAAGCAACTAAATGCCAGATTTTCTTAATCAACAGACTTGTTGCGCAATAGGAGCATGAATTAATTTGATATAGATTTTGGAAAATTTTCAAGGCGCTTGCGACTGATAGTAGCCAAAGTTGCTTGAAGGAGAAAGCAACGTAAGAAAATGATCAAAAGATGAGCAAAGTAATCGTGTTGTTATTGTGCGACAAGTCTAATAGACTGGTTATACAATATCAATAGGATTATTGTCTTTCGATTCTCTTATTTTGCGACAAGTAATATAAAACCGTTTTTTAAATTCAATCAAATTTGAAAATCGCAATTATTTCAGAAAATTCATTCAAATTTTTAAGAAACGGTTTTTTTTAAGTCAACATTCTTTTTCTTTTTATAAATTAAGAAAACAATCAAAGTAATCGGCAGCCAAATGACTGAAAATACAGCTAGCCAAATAACCAAATTACCTAATGATTGCAGAGTTGCCAACAAACTTCTTACCGCTGTTTTAAACACAACTTCAGGCCTCCAAGCATTGGTTGGAGAGTAAGGGAGAGATAGTTCATCGGTTGACAAATAAATGGAAATTAAGACAGTTTTACTTGTTTCCTCCAAATATTTCTGTCTACCCTGAATTGATTCAATTTCTGATTGAAGATTAAATATTTCTCTTTGAACTTGCAAAATTTCTTCAACATTCGTAGCGGAGTTCATGATAGATTCAAAGCGAGTTTTGTTTTCTCTTAAAACACGCAGTCTTTCTTCGTTATCAACAAATTGATCGGTCACGTCCATACCACTGACATTTTTTGAAACAACTGTTTTAACTTGATCACCAAAAGCTTTTTCGGCCTCATTTACTTTATCAGCGGGAATACGCACCGATAGAAATCCCACACCACCTTCTTCCGGTCTGCTCAAATCGCTACTTACAACAAAACCACCCAAATCTTTGGTTATTGAGCTCATTTTATCCATCGCCGCAGCCACATCACCCACCACAAAGGAAAAGCTCATATTTGTTATAACCATTCGATCTTCAACAGCGTTTGCAGGGGGAACTTCTCTGTAAGCCATTCCTTCTCTAGGCATTGAAGAATCAAAACCAACAGCGTTTGTGGGATATTTTTCAGAGATTTGAATTTTCGACATTCCCATCGGTCCACTTGTCGAGCTAAATCCATTCACTCCGGAGGATGAATAATTGAAGGTATTGGAAAAATTTTGCATTACAGAATTAATTAATGCCAGTGAAATCAACACGATAACAATACTTAAAATTTTATTCCCAGACACCCAATGGATAATTTTTTTCATATTATTAATAGTGTAGCACAAATTGAAAATGACTGATTTTTATCCTTTCAAAACTGATTATTCCTCAAGCAAATTATCAATCTAATTTCCACTTAATAGACATCTATTAATTTGTTAATGAAATCATAATTTTATTCAGAAAAATCTAATTTATTATGAGAGCTTTTTAAGCCTACTCAATTCATCAACAATAATTGGCTTAATATTTCTCCCACACCATATGCGATGAGTGAAGCAAGTAGACCTGCAATCATGATTTCCAGTCCACCTCTTATCCAGTGAATACTGGTTATAAAGGATCTTAGCGATCCAAGCAAAAACAAAACAACTCCCACCACCGCCAATAGAAAATAAAATGATGGTTGAGAAAAAATAATAATTAGCAAGATTGGCAACGCTCCGAACAAAATGAAGCTAAAGAATGTAATCGTTGCTGATTGCCAAGGCTTAACATCAGGTAAGGAAAGTTGTTTTCTTAAAAGAATTTCATCAACTGCCGTTGATTTATGCCTGATCAAATTATCTACTACATTGGTTAGTAATGAAGTTGGACATTTTCTAATTGTTAATGCATTTTGCAAAAGCAATTTAAACTCTTGTGAATTTTCTTCATATATTTTTTCCAATATCAGCTTTTGTTTCTGAAAAAAATCAGCTTCACTTTTTTTACTTAAAAAATTTCCAATGCCCATTGAAAAACCGTCTGCAAATAAATTGGCCAGACCTAATACAATCAACACAGGTAATGACAATTGAGCGCCAATTCCACCGGCAATAACCGCAAAAGTAGTCACCACTCCATCAAGTCCTCCATACACAGCACTTCCCAAATATTCTCCCCATCTGGAATCATGAAGGGAATGATGTTCTAAAGAAGTTTGTTCATTGGATTGATTATTCATGAAGCAAAGATTACTCCAAATAAATTGAAAAAGATAGTAGTGACAAATAAATCTTCAAGCTTATCAATATACTTGTCGCGCAATAATATCACGGCTTCTTTGCTCATGTTCATATTGCTCGACAAGTCTAATGTAGTAATCTAAAACAAATTGTCAACTTAAAACGTGCAATTTTTCGCATGTAGAAGATGACAATACGCGGTGAGTTTGCTATAAGTAATGAATCGGTGTATTTTTTTAAAGCAAGGAATAGTTATGAAAATAAAACAAATTAAAGCTCATGAAATTTTGGCTTCCGGTGGTTTTCCCACTGTTCAAGTAATTGTGGAATTGGAAAACGGAACAACCGGAGAAGCAAGTGTTCCTTATGGAGCATCGGCTGGCTCTCATGAGGCAAAAGTAATTACCGACAATGATCCAAAGAGATGGTTGGGTCAAGGCGTGAAAATAGCAATTGAAAATATTAGAACAAAAATTACTCCTGCTCTCTTGGGAATAGACGCACAAAATCCCAGAGATGTTGATCAAATCATGATTGCGCTAGATGGCACAAGCAACAAATCCAATCTCGGAGGTAATGCTATCTTGGCCGTGTCTCTGGCTTGTGCAAGAGCGATTGCAAATTCTCTGCATTTACCTTTATATAAATTTCTGATTGACATATACAACTTGCCAACCGATTTGTCGCATCTTCCTCACCCCATGGTTGTTGCCATTGAAGGA
>CAZTME010000041.1:0-9733 GCA_964614795.1 uncultured Pseudomonadales bacterium
AAAACTTAGAAACGGAAGAACCAAACTTAACTAGCACCACTTCATTTGTAGATTTTGCGGAAATAACTCAACAAGGATCAGCAAAAAAGGCATTGGAAGTGGCCGCCGCAGGCGGCCACAATACTCTTTTGGTTGGTCCACCCGGCACAGGAAAAAGCTTACTTGCTAAAGCATTTAGCGGCATTTTACCCCCGCCAACGCTGGAAGAAGCGGTAGAAATAACCAGCATTCATTCAGTTGCCGGTTTAACAACGGAATCTGGAATTTTAACTTCAAGACCGTTTCGCGCTCCGCATCACACCGCCAGCACAACGGGATTGACCGGTGGAGGCAGTCCTCCTGTACCCGGTGAAATTTCTTTAGCTCACCGAGGAGTACTTTTCCTGGACGAATTAACCGAATTTTCTCGTTTCAGTATTGATGCTTTGCGTCAACCTTTGGAGGACAAACACATCACAATCACTAGAGTTGGACATTCCATTCGTTATCCGGCCTCATTTACTTTGTTGGCGGCCTCCAACCCTTGCCCTTGCGGATATCGCCACAGTCAATCCAAAGCTTGTAAATGTTCTCCCAATAAAGTGCGTCAATATTTTGCAAAAATATCTGGACCAATTCTGGATAGAATTGATGCTACCATTTGGGCTGGTGAAATATCTGCCATGATGTTAACTTCTCAATTTGAAGAAAAAAATGAAACTTCTCAGGAAATTCGAGAAAGGGTGGTTCATGCCAGAAAAATTCAAACAAAAAGATTAATTAACACCCCATTTTTTACCAATGGTGATTTGACTCACACGGCAGTCAAAGAAATTTGTCAATTACATTTACATGCCCGAAGAATTTTGCTTCGCGCCAGCGCTCAATTAAAATTATCGGCAAGATCAATTATTCGCATCATAAAGGTCGCTCAAACTTGCGCAGATTTGGACGCAAGCAAGGTTATTCATACCCAACACATCAATCAAGCTTTAAGTTTTCGACAAGCGCTTGAATAAAAATTTGCTATACTTAAATTAATGAAGCACTTATTTTTCTTTGGTTTGGGAATAACAGCATTTTCCATGGTGCTGGCGTTATTTGTTATATTTATACCAAATTATCAAAACAATAAACAAATTTTAAATACTCCATCAACCATATCCACCGGCATGATTGCCAATGATTATTATTCAGAAGAAATGAATCCGGATGCACAGGTACTGGGAGTTCAATCAGACATTATCAATCTCGATAGATTTTACGGATTGATTAATGGCTACAGGCGGGATAATTATTCTCCAGCTCTAACTGTTCATTTAGGCTTACAAGCAACTGCGCAAAAAATTCTAACGGAAAAAGTATCAGAAATTGATATTCAAGAAATTGCAAAATCTTATGGTTATACAGGCAAAAATATTTCTTCAATCAAAGTCAATTCGGAATCATCAAGTTGGAGTTTGTTTTCCGCTTTAACAAACGACCCAAAATATGAATTATTGATTCGTTCTTCAGCTTTTTATAACATGGGCTTGGCCAGTGAATGCATCTCGAACTCAGAGTCAACAACTCAATGTCAATCTTTATTCTTAATTGGTGATTAATAGACTTGTTGCACAATAACAACGCGATTCATTTGCATAAATTAATTCATGTTTTTATTGCGCGACAAGTCTAATGAAAGCCGATTAATATTTTCGACAATTTTAATTGAAAATCATAAATAAAGTCACAATTATAGCCAATGAAAATGTATAAAGACTAAACCACCAAATTTGTGCATTATTCAGCAAATACTTGAGCAAAGTCAGACTTAATAAGCCTGTTGTAAAAGCAGAAATCATTGCCAAGAAAGTCATGAGATTTATTTCATTGAGAATAGTATTGTTTTCAAATAAATGGAGTACTTCAACCAAAGTTGCTCCAGAGATGGCAGGAATGGCAAGTAAAAATGACCAAGAAAAAGCGTCTTTTCTAGAAAAACCGCAAATCAAGCCCCAGCTGACAGTAGTTCCGGATCTGGAAATGCCGGGCGCCAAAGCCAGAATTTGCGCTATACCCACACTCATAAGTTGTGTAAGTGTGAGATTCAATTTCAATCGAGAAGTAACAAACATAATGTTGGGCAAAAAAAATGCGGATAGTTTGTTACTCAATATTAATTGTGAAATTAATGAAAATACGCTGGTAATAATTAATCCAAATACAATGAATTGCCAGGAATTACTCAAAATTTCCAATTGATTGCGAAAAAGCAATCCAACCATAGCTACCGGCAAGGTTGCCAAAGCCAACATTAACCATTCCTTAAATTTTAATGCCAAAATTCTTTGACGAAAAAACCAAATAATCGCAAATAAAGTTGCACAATGCAATAAAATATCCGTTGTGAGAGTGTTTTCAAAACCAAATAATATTCTTGCCAAAGCCAGATGTCCGGAACTTGAAACTGGTAAAAACTCGGTTAATCCTTGAAGAGCTCCAAGTAAAACAGCCTCGAGAAAAGACATAAACTCTTCAAACTATTTTGAACGATCTTGCCAGCGCTGTTGCCAGCGTTCCAAGACATCCTTTACAAAATGCTGAGATCCCAAACCCAAACCCAAACCAATTGCCAAAGCAATAGCGGAAACCATACCAATAAAAAGAATTAAAATAAAGTCTCTGGCAATACCCAATTCCGAAACTGCAATTAATAAAGCCAAGGACATTGTGATGTAACCCGCGCTTTTTCCGGACAGTCTGGCTAAGCGCACATCAAAAGGCTTAATGGAATTTTTCACAATTGATTCCAGAAGAGAGGCAAGCAAAGCACCAAAAACAATTATTACACCGGCTGAAAATAAGTTTGGTAAAAATGATAAGACTTGATCAAAAAGGCTAGAAAGCCAGACTAATCCTAAAATATTGGCGGCCGCGTCGAAAACCACAAGCATTAATAACCAAAATACTACTTCCGAAATAAATTTTTCAATTGATGAGGCCAGTTCCGCATCTTTGGTGTATTCACCGATTGGAGATTGCTTAAAAACTTTGGCGGTACGAATTTTCTTTAAACCTTCTTGCAATAAACCTTGCAGAAATTTAACAATCACAACACCCACCACAACCACCGCGCCAGCCACTAATAAACGCAAGCCCCAACCCATTAAAGTGGGAGCGGCAATTGAAGAATTAAGAATGGGTACATATTCTAGAAAAAAAGGTTGCATATAGTTAGAAGTATAACAGGATTTTGCAGATTTGTACAAAAAACTTGGCCCGCAAATAGAACACAGTCCCTTGAATCTTATTAGACTTGTCGCGCAATAAAAACATGAATTAATTTATGCAAATGAATCGTGCTGTTATTGTGCGACACTATTGTAAATTTTCGACAAGTCTAAAAAGGACTACATGGTTCGTAAGCCGAATTCTGTTTAAGTGGCATCCATCTTGTGCCCGCGTCTTTATCACCAAAAAAGCGAACGATTGCATTATGGTGAAGTTCGTCGGTTGCAGCCGGGAGGATTGCCTCGCGAAAAACTGCAAGCAGTTTTTCGCGACCTCAACACGATTACTCGTGTTTCATTGGCGTTTCACCTTGAGGCACTTGGCCTAAGCCAAAAATGCTATCAAGCTCGTCTCTGTTGCTCTAACTGTCTCTGAAAAATCAGAGCTCCCCCTTCAGTGATTACGTTTAAAAAAACGATCACCTGTTTGGGACACCATTCGTTCTGCTGTTCGGACTTTCCTCACTTATACCTTTGCAGATAAAAGCGTCACCACCCGACCATGCAGTCCTAGCTGGTATTATACTCTCAGGTAAGCATAAACTTCCAACGAGCTTGCAGTCGGGTTTTTAGATTGTTGTATGCAGAGCTTGCGCTAGTGCGTAGCGACTCCTCGATCGCCGAGCAAGTTGATGGTGAAAGATTTGTTTGAGAAAAATTAAAAAATCATTAGCATTTTAAAAAATATCAAAATTGTAAAGATATTGTGAAGTTATGATATTTAATCAGAAATTCATTCTGAACTTCAAATTTAACTTATAGCCAAAACTTCTGAATCAATTTTCCTGCAAAATATTTTTTTGCAATTGCTTTATTTCTTTGGCATTGTGTGTTATCGCAAATAACATTAATTTATAAATACACAACTAATGACAATCTATTTTGGATGATTGTAATTATTTAATTTGTATTGTTTATGGAAACTTGCTCACTGAGAATCCAAAACCATTTTCTTCTTGGGATGCAAAATAAAAAATGAGTACCAAGCCCGAACAGAAATATAAATTGGTACTGCCAACAAAGCACCTAAAACTCCGGCTAAATGCGCTCCAGCTAAAATTGCCAACATCACTATCAAAGGATTTACATGAGCTGTAACGCTCATGATTCTGGGTGCCAAAACGTTACTCTCCACTTGCTGAATGATAATCGAACTTGCCAAAACTATGACTGCTACAATTGGTCCTTGAAAAAAAGCGGAAATTAAAACTGCTGGTATGGTGGCAATGGTGGGACCCAAATTGGGCACAATTTCAAACAACCCCGCCAAAATAGCGAGAGGCAAAGCATAAGGCACTCTAAATGCTGAGAGTGTAAAAAATGTAATCAAGCCTACCAAAATCATTAAAATCAATTTTCCCCTAATCCATCCGCCCACCTGCTTTTCCCAAAAAACCAAAAAATCTTCCAACTTTTTTTCGTGAGCTTTATCCGGAGTGATCCAAGCCACTTTTTTTGCCAAATGTGGTCGATCCAACAAAAGATAATAAGTCATCACCAAATAGGAAAGCAGTAAAAATGCGTTGGCAAACAGACTGGTAGCAAAGTTAAAAATATTGGCAAATGGCTCTTGAAGTGAGTTTAACAGAGAAGTTGCATCCTTAAGCGCAGCGGTTAAATTCAGCAGATTTTTCCAATCCCAACCAATAGGCAAAGTCGGCCATTGATAGGAGTTTTGAATAAAAGCAGTATCTTTCAACCAATCAATAAAATTCAATAATTCAGTAATTAAAGGTGGAATAATCAATCCTAATAAAGAAACGATAAACACAACAAAAAGGATGATTACCAACAAAGCGGAAAAGGCACGCGGCAATCCTCTCTTTTCAAATTTCCTCACCGACGGTTCTAAAGCCATCATCGAAAGCAGTGCCAAAAAAAATAACAACACCAGAGTTTTTAACTCAATTATCAACCAAATCATACCGGCAATAAGGAAAATCGTCAGAATTGAACGAAAATCAATTTGAATAATCTTGGCAGGCTGAAGTGTCACAACTTCAGTGTAGCAAATTTCTTAATCTATGAGCAATAGCATTAATGACAAAATCAGAGTGCTAAGGTTTATGAAGTCTTAATTTGTGCTAGTAACTCTAATTTTAATTTTTCTTTATCTTCAAACCAGGAAATGTTGTGCTGTTTTTTCCACCATTTAAGTTGTCTTTTAGCATACCGCAGTTCGTGCGCCGCCCAAAGGGCGGCGCACTCACTTAATGAAACTTCGTTTATTCGACACTTGTGTAAAAAAGAAACACCGCAACTACTCCAAGCCGGAACTTGATCGGGCGAGAGCTTATTTTCCGTTATCAATATCTCCAAATTTTCCGCCTCTTCAAACGCTCCGAATTTGATTCTTTCATCAACCCTCTGGTAAATTTTTTCTTCCAAACCAGAAAAATCGATTGCAATTCCATACCACCAATGATCTGGATTATTTTTTGTTTCTGGCTGTGATTTTTCATTCAAACCAAATAATTGCTCTCTATCAATATTCAAATAAATTTGTCTGTCCTTGATTTGTTCGTTTTGTCGAACTTTGGCTTTTTCTATCGCTCTCATTAATCTTCTGGGATTGAACACATCTGATTGGTTCAATGAATTAAATACTTCAATATCTAGATTTCTTAAATAATTTTGCATCTCTTCAATGGAAAACTCTTCAATCTCTTCTCTCAATTTTTCATCCGGCTTTGGCATTGAAGAAAATGATTCAACATCAACAATCGAGTGATATAGCATGGTTCCACCCACAATAAGAAACAAAGTATTTTTAGAATAATGATGAATCAAATCATCGAAGAGTATTTGAAAATGTCCGGCCGACCAAGGCTGGAGCGGAGAAATAATGGATACTCCGTGAAGAAAAATGGGCAGAGACTCATGTTGAAAATAATCATATTTAAAATTTCCACTCCTTTGCCTTTGATAATTTTTTGGAATATCCGCCCCTGTGATAATCTCCAAACTCTGATAAACTTGCCTGGAATCCGCACTGAGGATTACCACCCTGTCTACCAAATTATCTTTCAAAACTTGATTGGCGATATCAAAGGCTACTTGAGTTTTGCCACTGCCAGTTGTTCCCACTAGAGAAAAAATGTGATCGATTGACATTAAACTTATTGCTTGGGTTGAAGTCTGCGTTTTTTTATTTTGTTGAGAGAATATTCAAGTCTTTCATCCAGGTCAATTTTTTTAACTCGAGCAAATCTCATAATGGTCAGTAATAAATCTCCCAATTCTTCCTTATAAGTTTCATCATTTTGAGCAGCCAAATTGGTTTTTTTTCGACCATGTTCAGCTAAATATGCCCTGGCCATTTCACCCACTTCTTCCACCAATCCCAAGATCAAGATTGAACCGTATTCATGAGAATAACGCTTGCCTTTATCTATTTCATCAAGGGCGCGAAAATACTTCCGAAAAGGCGTGCTAAAGTATTGTCTTTTGTGGGGTTTTGTTTTTGAATTATTAGAATCTTGCGAAATCGATAAATTGAAATTTTGCTTTTGCATAATTACCTTGAGTTTATCACGATGCTAAAGTTTGCGATATTGAGAAAATTCCAATAATTGTTCCAAAAGAAATATCTTCAACATATGATGAGTTCTTATCAAAAAGTAAAAGTATTTCCATATTTTAAGATCAAAGAATTGATCGTACATAACATTTTGTTTGTCTGAAAAAAATATTAAAAGCTTAGAATGTTGGTGACCAAAAAGAACAAAGACTATCTTGTCGCCAACTTGGATGACGTAAAATAAAAAACAGATCTGTTCATCCTTTTGTAAAATGTCAGATTTGTCGCACAATAAGAACACGAATTAGTTTGATATTGATTTTGGAACATTTTTAAGGTGTTTGCGACTGATAGTAGCCAAAGCTACTTGAAGGAGCAAGCAACAGAAGAAAATGAACAAAGGATGAGCAAATAAATCTTGTTGTGAGTGTGCGACAAGTTTGTTGTATACTAACTTAGTACAACTTAATGGTTAACAGAAAGATTTTTATGGAACCCACCGCAATTCCTTTTGAAATGATGATGGAAGAATATGATGTGGCCGCAACAGCCTTGCCAATTATGGCAGATGAATCATCACTGGGCTTGGTAGCTTTGATGGCTTCACTGGGTATGTTTTTCATGGCAATTTGGGGATTTTTTGCAATTTTAATGATTGTGGTGATGTGGAGAATTTTCTCCAAAGCCGGTCAAGCAGGTTGGAAAATTTTAATTCCAATATACAACATATATATCTACTTAAAAATTATTGGCAGACCGGGTTGGTGGCTAATTCTTTATCTTATTCCATTAGTAAATTTTGTCATTGGTATTATTACAGTGCTGGATTTAGGTAAAGTATTTGGTAAAAGTGCGTTGTGGAGCATTCTCCTAATCTTCTTTTTAAATCCAATTGGCTTAATCATCCTTGCTTTTGGTGGTTCAAAATATCAACTTAATCAGGCAGAGGCAATACCACAAAGTTAAAAATCAAAAATTACATTATTTTTGAATTTAATCCCCGCTCAAGAGCGGGGATTTTTTTCAACTAATTAAAACATCTGTTTTATATTTGATAATGAAAATGTTTTAATGAATAATTATTACAACTGTTATTAAATTTATAAAATTGATTGATTATGGTTTGAAATTTTAAATTATTGTCATAACTTCTAACAATACTTCCGAGATTTAAATTGTGTTGATGAAAAATTTACTCCTGAAAAGGCCGGAATTTAAACCACAACTGGCCTGTTGCCGGAACGCAAGTTTTTTTTGTTAATTAATTCATCCAATTCATCAAATCTGGCCTTTTTAACAGCGTGAGGGATGTTATCTTCATAAATTCTCCACGCGGCAGTCCCGGGGCGAGGTGAGTAAATAGCCACAAAAGCAATTTTCCAATCGATTTCTTTGGCTAAAGTTAATGTTTCATGATACTCTTCGTCGGTTTCATCAGGAAAACCAACAATAATATCGGTGCCGATCACAATTGAAGGATCGGCGCAACGCAATTTATTAACCACTTCTACATAGCGTTCTTTGGTATAACCACGATTCATTCTGTAAAGCACGGAGTTGCTTCCGGATTGAATAGGCAAGTGCACGTAGCGATCAATTTTTTTGTTGCGGGCAATTTCCTCTATTAACTCATCATGAAAATCCCAAGGATTACTGGTCATAAATCGAATCATTTTTATCTCTTCAAAAGCGGAAATTGCCCGCAACAATCTAACAAACGGAGGCACATCTGTTACATTCAAGTATTGAGATTGATTATCCGGCAAATCTTCGCGAGAAAAATCTTTTTTTTCCATGAGCATTTTTCTAAAACCGATGCCCACTTTCTCCAAACCCCAGGAATTGACATTCATGCCCAACAAAGTTATTTCCGAATAACCCTTTTCAACTAAATCCCTAACTTCACTCATAATTTCATCAAAACTTCGAGATTTTTCTCTTCCTCTGGAGTAGGGGACAATACAAAAAGTGCAAAAAGAATTGCAACCTACCGAAATTGGCACCCAAGCATGTTTTTTATCCCTGCGAATAGCAGAATGATTAAATCCCACCTCATTAATGGGTAAAATTTCATCAACAATCGGCAACATCTTTAGCAATTGGTCATGGCCATGATGAGTCATGCAACCCGTCAAAATGATTTTTGGTCTTTGAAGTTTTTTTTCATCAAAATATTTTTTCACATTAACTAAAAAACCTTTGGCTCGATCTTCAGCCCTCTGGCGCACCGCGCAGGTATTAATCACCAACTCATCGCAATTTTTCCAATCTGGAGCTTCGCTAAAACCTCTAGCCTCATAGTCACCGGCAATTCTTTCACTATCCGATTTGTTAGACTGACAACCAAAAGTGTGAATGAAGTATGTTGGCATAAGCAAGTATTGTAACAGGCTCTGATGAGTAATTTAACTTAGAAGACCAAAAGCAATTTATTTCTTTTTCTTCAATAGAGTGAGATCATTCAAGAAGCATAAATTAATCTACATCATCATAATCTCATGTCTAAGGTACAAAAAAAATCCTTGATTAAAATCATCGACAAATTAAATTAACTTTTTTTGAAATTAATTAATTATTTTTTTCGCCAAAAAACCACCCATGAAGCAACTTCCAATAACCCAACTATCACAATGGGAATTGCCAAGATGTGTTTTTGCCAAGCCACATGAAGAAAAATTAACCAAATCGCCAAATAAGTTAGGCGCTGAATTTTTTTCCAATTTTTACCCAGTTTTTTCATTGAGTAATCATTGGAAGTCAACCAAACAGGCAACAACAGTAACCAGCCAATCATGCCAAAAATCACAAAAACGGAGGGTAGAGCACTCAAAGCGGATGGCAATAAAATCAGTTTTTCCAACGGCAATAAAGGTGCATTTAAACCCACACTTTGAGTCATGATGTATCTCACTGACCACTCCTGTTTAAAATAAACCAGTATCTAAGGAAGATTTGGTACATT
>CAZTME010000042.1:0-9720 GCA_964614795.1 uncultured Pseudomonadales bacterium
TTCCTCTATTTGAGAATCAAAGTTATTATCGCTCTCTTGAACATAATTCAATAAAGAGGGGTCAAAAAAATTGATTATATAGCCAATAAAAATGATAATTAGTATGGCAAATAGATATTGATCTGTGCGTGAAATAATGAAGCCGTATATGCCTTTTTTGGAATTTTTGACTAAATATTTATTAATGAAGAAAAATATCGTAAAAAATAATAAATAATTAATAATTGGATGGAAGATTGAAATTGCAGTGGAAAAAACTGAATAAAACAAAGAAATAATTACCAAAATCAAAGAGGCATGTATTATTTTCTCAAGTGTATCTAAATTTTTGTCTAGTTTTTTCAATTGATTGCTAGTAATCACAAATGGTTTTTTTAATTTGAATTTCATAATCATATGTAAATCTGCAAAGTCATAAACAAAGATAATGATGCTGTTCTAAAAAATTACTAGAATGTTCTAACAACACCTTATCACAATAAAACTAATTGACAATAAAACACCTACAATAAAATATCAAAAAAACAGACAAAACACTATTAAAAATATATATGATTCAACAAGAGATTGTTTTTCAAAAATTCCAGTGTTAAACTGCACCAGTTTATGGTGGAAAATAATACCAAATCAAAAACTAATAAGAAAATTAAAATCGTTGTTATTTGTGAGTATTTCCCTCCTCATGTTGGCGGTGCGGAAAAGTTGTTTTATTTACACGTAAAAAATTTGGCAAAAAATAAAAATTTTGAGTTCCGAGTAGTGACAAGTTTTGTTGATAAAGCTAAAACGTACGAAACGTTAGCGGACAATTGTTTCATTTATCGATACAAATGGTTTAATTTATTTTCACATCCTATTGCCAATGTAAATGACTTGAAGCATCATGTGGATTGGGCAGACATAGTTCATACCGCTACATACAGCTGTGCAATTCAATCGTTAATTTTAGCAAAGTTAAAGAAAAAAAAGTGTTTGTTAACTGTATATGAAATATTAGAGAAAAGATGGCTTACTATTGCTTCAAATTTATTTTCAGGTTTCATTTTTTATCTATTTGAAAAATTACTTCTTGCACTACCTTTTGATTCTTTTCATGCTATTTCCAATCATACACACAAAAAAATGTTGAGATATGTCCCAAAAAGTAAATCATTAATGATTTATCCATTTGTGGAGAATGTGATTAAAGCTGAAATAAATATTAAAAGACAAAATTATTTTCTTTTTTTTGGTAGAGCAGGAAAAACAAAAGGGTTGGATTTGTTAATAGATAGCATAATTGAATTAAATAAAAGAAATATGATTTTTCCTTTCGTATTAATTATTGGTGAACATCCTAAGGGTGAAAGAGAAAAAATAATCAATAAGATCAAAAAACATCAATTAGCAAATGTATTGGTGCTAAATTCACAACCAAAGGATAAACTCAAAATTTACATCCAATTAGCAAAAGCTGTGATTGTTCCTTCTCTCACAGAAGGATTTGGATATTCAGCACATGAGGCTTCTCAATTGGTAACTCCGGTGATATATAGTAGCGATACATCATTAAATGAGGTGGTATCTTTGGGAAAACCATTTAAGGTGAAAGACTCTGTTTCCTTGGCATATTTAATTGAAAAATCGAAATCAACAAAATGGGATTCAAAAAAGAGCAATATTTGTAACAAAAATTCACTTAATCAGTGGTACAAACTCTACGATGCAATCGAAAATTAGTAAAAACACTAAACCTTCGCTCGTGTGGCACTTTCCTCACCTTATGTTTTGGATGGGTGGAACAAAATATTTGTTCAACATTTGTAAAGAATTACAACGAGAATTTGAAGTTGTTATTGTAACCAACACGGGTGATCCTCTTATCATTAAACGATTTGTATCATCTGGGATTTCAGTTAAAACTACGTCTTATTTGGCTACCAATAGTATCCTTTACTGGTTGTTTTTTCCCGTTCTTTTTTTCTTCGATTTGGCGAAGTCATGGAAATATTTGAAAAATTCGCAAATTTTGATATGCACTGCCTTTCCTTCAAATTTAATTTGTGCAGTCTATTCAATGATTGAGAATCGCTCATTTCATTTCCTGTGTTTTGAACCCTTCATGTTTTTCCATAATAAAGAGTATATTTCCTCATTACCAATCATAAAAAAATTACTTGTTCGCTTCCTATCTCTCTTGTATGGTTGGATTGATATCTGGTCATCTCATAGAGCAAAAACGATTACTACGATTGATTCATACAAGGCTACACTTATTGAGCAAATTTATAAAATTAAACCTCATAACATTGGCACGGGTATTGATACATCTTTTTTCTACAAAAGAAATGTAGATAGATTAACAAAAATCTATGGCAATGTGCCCGTAATCTTTCATGCTACCGACTACACTCCATTGAAAGGAACTACAGATGCATTACATATTTTTAAAATTGTCCATGATCACAATCCTAATGCACTTTTGCTCATTTCTTCTACTCAACCCAACTCGCCCAATAAACGCACTTATGAAAAACTAGTTATAGACTTAAAACTCCAGAATTCAGTGCATCTCGTTGGTCTCATTCCAGAGAAAGATTTACCACTGTATTATTCTTTTGCAACATGTTATCTTTCAACAAGTAGTGACCCAATGACTGCTACTAATTTACCAGTTAAGGAAGCTTTAGCATGTCAAACTCCAGCACTTCGTGCTCTTCCAAGTTCTGGTGATGTTATTAATGATAAATCTGGGTATTTGATAAATCCTAAAATACATGAGACGGTAGCAATTAAAATTATTAAACTAATTGAGAATCCAAATTTGAGAAAATCAATGGGAATATATGGAAGAAAACTTATTGAAATGAAATATAATTGGGAGAGAACAGCATCACTACTAGTAGATATCACTCATTTTAAATAGGACAGAAACATATGAAAGTAATTATTCTTTGCGGAGGAACTGGTACAAGATTGAAAGAAGAGACGGAATATAAACCGAAACCAATGGTTTATGTTGGTAACAAACCCATATTATGGCATATTATGAAATCATATGCCCATTATGGTTTTAATGAATTCATACTGGCTCTTGGTTACAAAGCTGAATATATAAAGGATTATTTTCTTAATCAAAAAGCTTTTACGTCAGATTTTACTCTAGAAACAAAAGATCACATTACCACATTTCATCTTAACAAAAGAAAAGAAATTGATGATTTTAAAATTACATTTGTTGATACTGGCGCTGAAACATTACCAGGAGAAAGGATTTTGAGATGTGCCGATTATGTTCCGAAATCAGATCCATATTTTATGACAACTTATGGCGATGGAGTCAGTAATATCCCATTAGATGATTTGCTTGAGTTTCATAAAAAACAGAAAACTATTGGCACTACGTGTGGTGTTCATCCCAGATCAAAATATGGAATGGCTGATGTTAGTAAAAACTGTCTTGTAAGAGGTTTTACAGAAAAGCCAGTTTTAAACGATTGGGTTAATGGTGGTTTTATGGTATTTAATAGAGAATTTTTTGATTATCTAAGGCCAGGAGAATTAGAACATGAAGGTCTCAAAAGATTGATTGCAAAAAATCAATTGTCTATGTACAAACATGATGGCTTTTGGTATGCAGTAGACACGTATAAAGAATTAGAGGATCTCAATAAAATTTGGAATACAGAAGATGCTCCGTGGAAAGTTTGGAAATGAAATTACAGAATGCCAACGTTTTAGTTACAGGTGGAACAGGATTCGTAGGCTCTCATTTAGTTGAAGCCCTTGTAAACCTTGGAGCTAAAGTCGTGACAACCTATCAACGGGAAGATCCTCATTCCTATTTTTCACAACACAAGTTTGAAAATCAAGTCATTTGTGAAAGAGTAGACTTTACTCATTTTGATGATGTCTTTAATTTGGCTACCAAACACGGCATTACCTGCATTTTCCATCTTGGCGCTCAGCCAATTGTAGAAACTGCCTATTACAACCCAAGAAGAACACTAGAGAGTAACATTACAGGAACTATTAACATCCTAGAATGTGCCAGATTGTATTCCAAAATTGAGGCCGTCATTATAGCGTCTTCAGATAAAGCATACGGCAAGCATGGCAAGAAAAAATATGTTGAAACTGATGAGCTGAAAGGCGACCACCCTTATGAAGTATCGAAATCTGCTGCAGACCTCATCTCTACCATGTATATGAAGACATATGGTTTACCTATCGTAACATCAAGATTCGGTAATATTTACGGCGAGGGAGATCAAAATTACACAAGAATTATTCCCGGCATCATGAAAGCTTTAATCGAACAGTCAACACTAAAACTACGCAGTGACGGAACCCTTGTGCGCGACTATTTGCACGTAAAAGATGTTGTTCGTGGCTACCTCTTGCTGGCCAAGGATATTAATAAAGTGAGGGGAAACGCTTTCAATTTCGGTGGTAGTGAGACTTTACGAGTCCTTGATGTAATCACCTTGATTGAAAAAGCACTTTCTTTAAAAGTAGCATATTCGATTGATAATACAGCCAAAAACGAAATACCATACCAGTCTCTAGACTACTCAAAAATACAAAATGCTCTAGGTTGGAAACCAAAAGAAACAATTTCAAAATCTGCGCTCGCCATGTATAACTACTACAAGACAATTTTATGAAATGCAGATCCTGTCAACACATCATTGCACCATTCTTTTCTTTAGGAGACATGCCGTTGGTGAACTCATTTTTAGCTAAAGAAGAGATTCTCAATGAAAAGAAATATGATTTGTCAGTTGGCTTTTGTGAAAATTGTTTCTTAGTTCAACTCATGAACACTGTAGATCCTAACGAACTCTTTTCTCACTATCTCTACTTTTCATCTACATCGGCTTCATTTTTGGATCACTGCAAACGTACTGCCAAGGATCTCACCCAACGTTTTTCTTTATCTGACTCTTCTCTCGTAATGGAAATTGCCAGTAATGACGGTGCTCAATTACAGTACTTTAAGGAGTTGAACATACCCGTTCTTGGAGTAGATCCAGCAAAAAATATTGCAAAAATTGCCAATGATAAAGGAATTCCCACACTGCCAGAGTTTTTTAATTTCAAATTTGCAAAAAAGTATGTCCTAAAATCTAAACAACAGCCAGATTTGATCTTTGGCGCCAATGTTCTTGCACATGCTCCTGAAATTGATGACTTTTTACTTGGTGTGGAACACATCCTTAAGCCAGGTGGCACAGCAATATTTGAATTTCCATATCTTAAGGGTTTGTTGGAGAATAAATTTGACACTATTTATCATGAACATGTTTTCTATTATTCACTCATTGCAATTATCAATATTTTCAAACATGCCGGACTACATGTTTATGATGTTGAACAGACGCAAACACAAGGTGGGTCTCTTCGAATTTTTGCTTCACACCCAGATACATTCAAGGATACAATCCGGTTATCAAAATTGGCCAAAGTTGAACTAGACAGTGGGTTTGCTGAGTTAGATACCTTTAAGGCAATGGATGCGAATGTTAAACAATTAAAAGCAAAATTACTTGCTCTTCTAGACTCTCTTAAAAATGAAGGAAAGTCTATTGCTGCTTACAGTGCTCCCGCTAAAGGTAATATTTTATTAAACTATTTTGGCATTGGATCAAATTATTTAAATTTCATTGTTGATAAGGCAGAAGAAAAACAGGGTTTGTATACACCAGGAACTCACTTATTAGTTGAACCCGTTTCCAGTGTGCTTAAAAAACAACCGGATTTTTTAATAATACTTTGCTGGAATATAGCGGATGAAATAATCGAGCAATTATCTGAGTATAAGAAACGTGGTGGTCGCTTTATTATTCCCATTCCTGATCTTAAAATTATATGAAGATTGATAAACTTGATTTACCCGAAATATTTCATCTCACTCCAGAATTTAAAGAAGATGAACGAGGATATTTTTCTCGAACATTTTGTACTAATGAGCTTTCTGCAATCATTCCTGGTTTTTTACCGGTGCAACTGAATCTCTCATTCAATACTGTGGAGCACACTTTACGAGGAATGCACTTTCAAGTACATCCTTATGAAGAAGCAAAGATTGTACAATGCCTTCAAGGCTCATTATTTGATGTTGCCGTAGATCTTCGAACTAAATCTTCAACATATAAAAAGTGGGTTGGTCAAGTTTTAACTGAAACTAAAAAAGACATGTTATACATTCCACGTGGTTTTGCTCATGGTTTTCTAACACTTGAGCCAAATACTTTAATTCAATATTTTATGTCAACTCCTCATGTATCTGAATCATCGAGTGGAATTCGTTACGATGATCCTAGTATTGGAATCAATTGGCCATTTGATCCTAAAGTAATTTCAAAAAAAGATCTTAATTGGTCAACATTATGAAAATTTTAGTAATTGGAAAAAATGGTCAACTAGCTCAAGCAATTTTTGAGATTTCAAAAAAAATAGATCATGATGTATTTTTTTTGAGTCAACAAGAATGCGATGTAACAAATTATAAAATCGTGGAAAAAAATATTGATGATTACTCGCCCTCTATCATAATTAATACCTCAGCATACAATCTAGTTCAAGATGCTGAAGTTAATCCAAATTACGCATTTGATATTAATTGTTTTGCCGTTTCAAATTTAGCTTTTATATGCAATAAAAAAAATATTCGATTTGTTACCTTTAGTACTGATTATGTTTTTGATGGTTCCAAAGGAACTCCATATCTTGAAACAGATATTCCTAATCCATTGCAAATGTACGGCTTATCTAAATACGCGGGTGAAATAGCAAGCTTAAATAATAATGAAAATAGCATCATAATTAGAACTAACGGAGTGTATGGTGGAATTTTTGGTAGTCCACAAAAAAAAGGAAATTTTGTTTTAAATTTACTTAAGGACGCTAAGAATGGCAAACCGATCGTTGTTTCTAACAACATTACCGTGAATCCAACATCAGCAATTGAATTAGCTATGGCTACAATGAAATTAATCATTGAGAATGATAGCAGAGGAATTTTTCATTTAGCTTCTGAAGGTTATTGCACATGGTTTGAATTTGCACAATTTATATTAAAAGAAATGAAACTGAATTGTTCAATTCAATCAACAATTTATCAAAACCATCCTGCAAAGTTAAAACGTCCATTATTTAGTGTTTTAAATAACACAAGAGCAAAATCATATGGTATAGTTTTGTCTGATTGGAAGTCATCAGTATTAAAATATTTACATGAAATAGCCATATAGATATGAAAAATCGTATTTTTCCTACACCATCACAGATTAATGACATTTCAAAATTTGTTTTGCGAAAAAAGAGTAAAAATGTAGAACAATTACGGAAAGTGGGCTTAGAATGGACGAGAACAGCATGGGAAAACAAAATGGATTATGAAGTTAGTTGGCTTGGTGTGCCAATTATTCAAAATCCCTATGACATGATTCTCATGCAAGAATTAATTTTTGATCTTAAACCTGATGTTATCATCGAAACTGGAATAGCACATGGTGGATCTCTCATTTATTATTCGTCGTTGTTGCATTTACTTGGAAATGGAAAAATCATAGGAATAGATGTTGATATTAGAGATCACAATCGCAAACATATCGAAAATCATCCTATGATTGATAGAATTACACTTATTGAAGGTAGTTCAGTCGATCCACAAATTCTTACTCAAGTTCAATCGCAAATTAAGCCATCAAACACTGTTTTAGTGATTCTAGATTCAGATCATAGAAAACCACACGTTCTTAATGAATTACGAGCTTATGAAAAAATGGTGACAACAGGTAGTTATATTGTTGTTTTTGATACTTTTATGAGAGATCTTGTTGGTTTGGATGGCGAGACTCCTCATTTTAAGAATGACAGTGCGATGGATGCAGTGGATGCTTTTATTGAGGAAAACAGCGACTTTGTAATTGATGAAACAAAAAATAAATTTTTTGTTTCAAGCTGTAGAAATGGGTTTTTGAGAAAGAGATGAAGAATCTTCCATTGGTTAGTATAGGTCTACCGACCCACAATGGCGATAAATATATCGCGCTAATGTTGCAGTCTTTGGCCAATCAAACGTATCCCAATATTGAATTAATCATATCAAATAACAATTCAACGGACAACACCCTGAAGATTTGTAATCTTTTCAAGAAGAAATTCAATAACATTCAAATATTTACTCAAAAATCGACGCTTTGTGCTGTAGATAATTTTAATTTCGTGCTCGAGAAAGCAACTGGTGAGTACTTCATTTGGGCATCAGATGATGATGTTTTTATGCCTGGTATTATCAAAACACTTGTCAAGAATCTCACCAAATCTCCTTCTCGTGTAGCTGGAGTTTCGCCAGCATTTGTTGTCATTGATGCGCAAAATAAAATCCATCCACTTAATAGTCGTATTAAATTATCAATCTTTCCCACTGAAGTCACTGCAATTTTGTTCCTTAAGATTCCGATGAAGGCATACAAGGCCAACTTTATTTACGGATTATTTAGAACTTCTATTCTTAAAAAGATCGGAGGATTCCAAAAATATAAATATATTACGGTGAGCGATATCCATACCTTACATAAATTACTTGAAAAACATGAAATAATTTTCTTGAAAAATCAAACTCTATTTCTGAAACGTCAACACTATTTTGCAGATTCACTTTCTCATCTTTCGATTGCGCATAAGATTATTAGGTTTGCATCCCAAGCAGTAAAGAATTTACTGCAAAATATTCTATACAATTTTGGATCAATCATGGCGGCTTGTATAAATTACTACAAATTAGTCCTTCCACTTCTACCTAATAATAATAAGAGCAAATTATACCTACTTGGCTCAGCAATCGAGTTGTTCTTCATTACTATTTTCAACAATGCCCAAGTTAATTCAAATAACCTTCGTAAAAATTAATTACCTTTTAAGATTTCATGATACACAAAGTCCTTAACTGCATAAAACCAGTACGGATCTAGTGATTTTTCGTAAATGATGTCCTGGACTGTTTGAGGCGTGATGTGCTTGGGGTGATTTAACGGCAAATCAATACTTCTTCCTTTCAAATGAGCATACGACTTGCTAATAAATGGTATTGTTAAATGCGTCGCGTAGCTGTCAAAGCCAGTATTTTGAATCAAGTTATGTTTTGGATTAATGCAAAGTCCATTCTGCATCATAATTGTGAATAGCCATTGAAAGTCCCATGTATCGAGAGAGCCGTCATATGCACGTTGGAGTTTGAGCGACCAGTTTCTAGCGGAGTTTTTCCGAAATGTTAAATTCATAAAATTAGATTTTGTTTTAGGCCAGTCGGGAATATCATAACGATAAAATTTCCAGGCTCTTGACCATGTTGCCCAACCCCAGATATTACTGTACTTAGAAAAATAGTAACTTGAATCAACAGATAGGGAAGTGCCATGAAGGTTACAGCCGGAAATATGCATTATGCGTGTGTCACTTCTATATTTATCTAATAGTTGATTGGCGTAAGGAAAAAATGATGGATCGGCTAGAATGTCATCCTCCAAAATGATTGCATCATCTTCATTCTTAAACACCCAATCCAGGCCTGTTGCGACTCGTTTCTTACAACCTAAATTATTCTTGGAAATGTTTTTATGCAACGGACAATTCCATGAATAATTATTTATCAAATCTATAACAGCTTTTACATTTTCTTTATCGTTAAGATTTCCCTCTCTTGGTCCATCCACAATTGTATAGACTGCTCTA
>CAZTME010000043.1:0-9278 GCA_964614795.1 uncultured Pseudomonadales bacterium
GTGGAATCGACGGAAATAACTACAAATAGCAACCATTTTGGTTACTTAAACTGAAAAATTGATTAATCAAAATTTTCAATAATTGCTAGTCGTGAAGAAATTTGTTTCCAGGCTTTATATCTGGCAGAATGAGAATTTTTAAAATCTATACCCAGTTGAGCCATGGTTTGAGATTGACCGGATGGAATAAAAATCGGGTCGTAGCCAAAGCCTTCAGTTCCGCTTGAATTAAGAGCAATTGTGCCTTCTAATTTGCCAATTGTATAAAGTGGAGGAGTTTGAGCATTTTGATAGTAACAAACGGTAGCCTGATAATATGCGAAACGATCTTTAACAGCAATCATTTTTTTAAGAAGAGCTTGATTGCGATCGTCGTCCGACCCGATGAGCCAGCGCGCAGAGTTGATGCCGGGAAAATTATTCAAGGAGGGAATTACTAGGCCGCTATCTTCGGCAAGGGTGGGAAGGTTGGTGGCGCGCGCGTACGCGCGCGCCTTAATTAGCGCGTTTTCTGCAAATGAAGTTCCATCTTCCTTGGGCTCATTTATCTGGACGCTTAAATCTGATAAAAAAACCAATCGATCAGAAAAAAAATTCAAAATACTTTTGATTTCTTTTATTTTGCCTGAATTTGCAGTGCCTATCAAAATTTTAGTTTTATTCATAACACATTCACAATATAAATAATAGACTTGTCGCGCAATAAGAACATGAATAAATTTGATATATATTTTGGATCATTTTCAAGGCGCTTGTGACTGATAGTAGCTAAAACTACTTGAAAGAGCAAGCAACGCAAAAAAATGACCAATAAATGATCAAATGAATCGTGTTGTTATTGTGCGACAAGTCTAATATCAATCAAATAAACTCAGATTTTAATTATCTAGCAATCCTATCTATTCTGTAATATTATGAGCAGATGCTCTACAATCCGCTCATCTCTGAACTGACTTGCGGGTATTAATATTTTTTTATTGGCCACCGCCACCCATTAGTCCACCCAAGCCACCTGTCATCTCAGTTAGCTTTTTGGCTGCAATTTCTTGAGATTTCTTAATTGCCTCATTCAAAGCGTCGACCGCTTCTTGAGAAGTAATACCTTGAACGGAAAAATGTTTTATTTTTTGATCACCGGAAATCACCACCACAATGTCACCTTTTTCCACGCGCACTTCTTCTTGACTGAGTTGCTGTTGCATTTGCTTGGCTTGTTGTCTCAATTTGTTCAAATCACCTAATGCTTTGAGTGGATTTGCCATAATTGCTTTCTAATTTTTTTATACTATAAAGATCTTATGTAATACTATTTATCTGATAAAATCAACAAGTTCTAGAACGTTTGCTAATCTGAATAGTCGGCTTATATCTTTATAAAACTTGATTCAACACATCAATTTAGATACATAAAGCTGATGCGTGTTCATTTTGAACTGCAACCAAATTAGTGGCAATTCTACCCGACTTAGAGTAAAGCTTCAACTGCCAACCTTTCCAAAGATGGGGAGTGGGTGCTTTCCACCAGTTCAGCTTCTTGAGGAGTTTCAATAATACACATCACTTCCACAAATCCTTCAGCAATCTCTACAATTACTTGTTGTAAGAGGGAAAGCCATTTTGGTTGCATGAGTTGGTCTTTATGAAAAGAATAATAGACCGCTAATTTTATAAATCCCGGTCCGGCTTGAATAGGTTTGGCTGATTTTAATAAAGCCGCCAAGCTGTAATTGTGAGAACTGGTTTTTTCTACCACTTTTCCCCATTCTTCCAAGAGTTTCTGTCCATCGCCCAGGTTTTCAACATGATGCGCAGAATTATTCTTCTCTGTATTTATGGTACTTGCAGAGAGTGGCGAATCGAGAGGGTTGTCTGCGATTAAAGTATCGACGGAAATATCTTCATCTTTATAATTTTCCCCAACCAATTCTTCATCGTTCGTCAACGAAATTAATTTTTCCGCAACAGAATTGGAATCATCTTTGCTTTTTGACTGCGAATCATCATTCTTTCTTGAGTTTTCGTTTTTGATTGCAACTTTCTTCACCATTTTTTCTGAAGAAATAGTTGAAGGATTCTTATGTGCTGTAGGTTCGTTTGTTGATTTTTTTTGTTGAGCTTTTTCAATAACTCCAAGCAGTTTTAATTCCAATCGAAGCAATGGTATTGGAGAAGGCTTGACTAAATCCGGGTCAGTTAATTGAGTTAAAAGATAAACACAAATTGGCGCTGAAACTTTACAATTTTTTGAATTACTTGAATAATTATTTGATAATTCTTCATGTAATAAAGTCGTTAAGCTATGAAGCAGTTGAGTGTCGCCAATTGCTCTTGATCTGGCTTGATTAAATTGATCCAGGAGCTTGGCTGAATCTTTAGTAATTACTGCATCAATGATAGACAAACAAAGTTGTTCCTCCGGAAGTTGTAAAATTTCTTCTAAGGATTGATTGGGTATGGCGTGATGAAGTTGCAAAAGCTTGACTGCATCGCGAAAACTGCCTTCTGCCAGTTGAATAATTTTTTCAATATTTTCATCGTTGATTGTTAGTTTTTCCGCCTGAATGACATTTTCCAAAGCCATTCTTAATTCTTTGTCACTGGCTTGATGAAAATTGACTACTTGAGCTCGAGAAATTATGGTGGCCGGAATTTTATGCAACTCGGTTGTAGCCAAAATAAAAACAGCATGTTTGGGTGGCTCTTCCAAGATTTTGAGCAAAGCATTAAAAGCTTCGGTGGTCAACATGTGGACTTCATCAAGAATAAAAACTGTTATTAAACCCGCCATGGGCGGCATGGAGGCTTCTTCTCGAAGTTGTCTTATGTCGTCAATGCCTCTATTACTAGCCGCATCCAATTCTTTAACGAGTGAAGACCTTCCGGCAATTATGTTTTCTATTTGAGGTAGAGAATAGTCTGGGTTTTTGAGAGTGGAATCTTTGGTTTTTTTGGTTTGTTCCAATAACCGGCTTTTGACGAGATCTTCATTGCCGGGATCATTAAGCATGGCGGAAATAATGCGAGCGGCAGTGGTTTTGCCCGTTCCTTTAGGACCGGCAAAAAGCAAAACTTGTGGAAATGCTGGAGAAGACATTAATTGCTCCAAAGTCTTTTTGACAGATTCCAAATGCAACCCAGCTAAAGTTTTTGGACGGTAATACCTGGTCCAGTGAGTTGCCAGTGAAGTTGAATGATTATTCATAAATTATTCGTCGTGATGAAAACCAAGTAAGTGAAGAATGCCGTGTTCTAAATAAAAACCAATTTGTTCATCCACTCTTTTACCGTATCTTTTTGCCGTTGCGATAGCCACCGGGTAACAAATCACAATATCTCCCAAGTGAGGCGGTACTCCTGCCGGAGCAGGAAAAGAAGGATCACTTTTGTGTTCCAGTTGAGGGAAACTTAAAACATCGGTGACACCTTGATGTTTGAGTTTTTCTTCGTTAAGTTCCTTAATTTTTCTGGAACCAACAATGGAAATTGAGATTTGAGCATGATCAATTTTGTGTTCGGCCAGTAATCGTATGGCATGTTGGCGCAGACGAGTTCTATCCAGTGAATAACGAGAACCAACAAAAAGATCAATTATTATCATATGATTATTGTTAATATGAACTGTCGCACAATCAGAACATGAATTAAAACTGTGTTGTTATTGTGCGAAAAGTCTATTGTACTATGATGACAGGGAAAGCACAGTACGAAAGAGTCTTTCTTTAATCGCCAAGCTTAAGTGTGGAGCTACATGATCAAGCCATTCAGTCATATTCGCATCATTTCTTTCCAGAAAATTTAAAGCTTCAGGACGTTTGGCCAAAGGTAATCCTTCAGCCATGACTTCGTATAAAGTTAAAGTTAAAACAGCATCTAAGCTTCTTTTTTCTTGAATACTCATTTTGGCCGTTATTATGTTATATAACTGATGAGTTTGAGTGGTGAAAAAACTGGTAATCATAAAATGTTTGGATTAAGACTTGTAAATGAACCCGGTTGAAGAGTCTCTTCTGTGTAAAAAACACTAATTATTCCTTGTTTTTTTGGCAGCCAGTTACCGATTAACCTGGTTAATCCCGGACTGGTGCCAAATTGATAGCGAGAAGCGTGTTCGGGTAAAAGATCGGCAATGGTTGCGGCTACCACTGTAAGTGATTGTGGCTCAATAACAATGGCTGTTTTTCCAATAAACCAAGGTTTTTGTTGAAGATCGTGAGAGTTTTGCAGAAGGGAACTGGGATGAAGAAAGAGTTGATAATCGAGATTTTCGTGAGTGTTTATTTGCCAAGAATAAGTATGTCGAGAAGTGCCCGCTTCGGGTACCACTTTTGTTGTAGAGTTATGAGTGGCAAAATAGGGTATAGCGCGAGCTTTACCATGATGATAAGGAATGTAAGATATGTTGTGCGGATAACAAGTTACGGTGAATCCAAGCCACTGAGTGAGTAAGGATTCGAAAGCTTGTTTTGAATCTTGAGCAATAGCTTGAGCCGGTAGGGCGGTTTGGGCTAGTAACAGAGTGTGTAATCTTTGTTTTTCTTCAAGTAGTAAGTCGTTGGCGATAAGTGGTTTGTGAGTGTGTGTGATACTTGCATCTAAAGACATTGACTCAAGATTCAGGCGAGTAACCAGTTCCGGCCACATTTCTTTTAAATGGACGAGTTTTTGAGTGTAGATGCTAGATAATTGTGTAAGTTTTGAATCGGGCATGAGTCTAAATCAAATCTAGTTTGGCAGAAAAAAGGAAAATTAGCAAATGGGATAGAGAAATTTATCTAGAGTCTTGTCCAGTTAGCGCCGACTTGAATTATTAAAAAGACGTATAATTGAGGCGAAAATGAGAATTAACATTCGTCGACGAATCTCTTGACAAAAATATTCGATCATTTTTAATAGTTTTGTGGCAGATATTAGTGCGCTCACTGCCTCTGATATTGCCAACGTGAATCGTAAGACAGCAGATAGATATTATCTTTTCTTTCGATCAGTAATTTTCCAACAAGCACATTTAGAACGTCAAACCTGCAATCTTGAAAATGGTATCGAATTAGATGAGAGTTATTTTAGACCCAAAAGAGTTCGAAGAAAGCGTGGAAGAGGTGCGGGAAGAAAAATGATTGTCTTTGGCTTACTTAAGAGAAATGGAGCTGTCTACACTCAAATTATTCCATCAACAGTGAAAAAAGCTGTTAGACCCATCATTTGGAGAGTAGTTACTTCAGGAAGTGATATCTACTCTGATGGCTGGAGGAGTTATGATGCTCTGGCCGTATATGGTTACAACCATAAGAAGGTAAAACACGATGAAAACGAGTTTGCCAAACCAGATGGATCACACATCAATGGCGTTGAATCCTATTGGTCTTGGATGAAACGCCGATTGCAGAAGTTTAATGGTATTCCAAGAAACCAGTTTGCAGCACACATGCTAGAATCTGAATGGAGATTTAGTCATCGGAACACACTCGCTGATGATTTGAAAAAGTTACTTCGTTTACAAAGTTAACTGGGCAAGACCATTGTTTATTTTTCAAGTAAGTGTAGTGCTTCCTCAAGACGTTCCAGAGTGGTTTGTTTGGACAAGCCCACCATGGTATCAAACAAGGGTGGCGTAGCTGTTTGACCGGTTAACGCCACGCGTAACATCATAAAAAACTGTTTGGGCTTCCAGCCATACTCTCCTACCAAAGAGCGTAAAGCAGATTCAAGATTTTCCACTTGCCAATTTTCAATTTTGCTTAATAAATCATGAGTAATATTAAGTTGCTCTGCTACTAAAGTTGGCTCCCCATTCTTAATTAACAATTGCTCTTGGGTAAGAACAATCGGTCGGAAAAAATAGGCAAGCAAGGGTTCGACATCCGCTAGTGTCACTAATCTTTCGTGAATAAGAGGCAATAATTGCTTGACTCGATCGATTGAAAAATCAGCTGGAATAAAAGGCTGAAGTAGTTTGAGTAATTGAGCGGTATTTAATTGGCGAAGATATAGACCGTTGAGCCAATTGAGTTTGTTAATATCAAAGGCAACGGACTTAACACTTAAATCTTCAAGCGCGAACTCATTCACATACTCATCCAAACTTAAAATTTCTCGCTGATCTTTGGGCGCCCAACCCAAAATCATTAAAAAATTAAGCAGAGCTTGGGGCAAATAACCTTTATCTAAAAATGACTGCGCAGAAACATCGCCCTTACGTTTACTCATTTTTCCCTTACCATCAGGATTAAGAAAAACCGGAATATGTGCAAAAACAGGAGGTTGCCAACCAAAAGCTTCATATAACAAAACATGTTTGGGTGTGGAACTGATCCATTCTTCACCACGAATAATATGAGAAATTTTCATGGCGTGATCATCGACAACGACAGCCAAATGATAAGTGGGAAAACCGTCTGACTTAAGTAAAACTTGATCATCAAGCAAATTAGCATGAGTAATAATTTCACCTCTCAATAAATCTTGAAAAAGAACATCTCGATCGTGGGGAACTTTCAATCTAATGACATAGGATTCATTATTAGCAAGTTTTAAATTTACTTCTTCTTGTGTTAGATGACGACAATGACCATCGTAACGTGGTTGACGCTTGGCTTGAATATCCGCCTCACGTACTTTTTCCAAACGTTCTTTACTGCAAAAACAATAATAAGCCTTGTTTTTGTTAATTAACTCTAACGCGGCCTCCCGATACAAATTTAAGCGTTGAGATTGAACGTATGGACCATAATCACCGTTTTTATCCGGACCTTCATCCCAATCCAAACCATAAGCATGAATTGTTGACATGATGCGCTCCGTCGCACCTGCCACCTCACGTTCTTGATCGGTGTCTTCAATACGTAAAATGAATTGACCTTTGTTTTTCTTAGCAAAGGCGTAATTTTTTAAAATAATGGCCAAACTACCCACGTGCAACTCACCGGTTGGACTGGGAGCCATACGCACGCGGATTGGTAAAGAAGATTGAGTAGTCATAGCTGGAATTATATACCTATCTTTGCAATAAAACTGGGAAATCTTAAAGTGTAATTACTTCTGCTGAAGGACTGGGCTTGGCGGTTGCAGTATCCAAAAATAATTGAGAAACTGCCGGAACCAGACCCACAAAACCACCATCGCCCTTAAAAATATAAACTGGTTGATAATATTTTTGATACTCATCACTTTCAAAATAACCTAACTCAAGACTGCGAACAGTTACAGTTTCACTGGGAGAAAAAGCAATGTGGCCATTGCCAGATTTGAGCAAATTCCAGGCTTCTTGAGGAGTTTTCAGAGGATAAGTTTCCACCAGAGTGTAATCCAGTGAAAAATAACGTCTTAAAGCTGAGATTACTTGTAATTCGGAGCCGATGGTTGCTAATCTGGCTATTAAAGTTTCGGCGGTTCCTCGACTATTAATTGGAGGATATAGAAGATCGATCGGGGTGCGTGACAAACCGATTTCCAAAACTTGAGCATCGGAAAGAGAGACGGCCTCACGAAGCGTTCCGCCCACTATTTTCAAAAATTTTGGTTCGGCAGAATTGGTGGCTACGTCAGCGGGCAGAAGGTCGGCTTTGGAGAAAAAACTCTTGGCCGTTGAAACAGCATCGAAGGTGGCGGGAAGATCGCGACCGGATTGTAATTCGGTACGAGCCAAGTAGTCGCTGGAATGTTCAAAATTGAAGTAAACCGATTCGAGTTCCAGTGTTTCATTTAGAACATCAGCTTTGCGCCAGCGATAAACATTATTGCTCAATTCTTGCGGCTCACTGCGAAAGCCAAAATCGGCCGCTTTTGCCTTTGCTTCATCTAATGAAAGCAGGCTTTGTGTTGAGTCGGGCATGAAAAAAACCTTGGCTCGATCGCCAAAATATGGTAATCCGCCATCGGCGGTTTCTAAAGTATATTTACTTGGTTGAGTGGTTCTAACGGGTGTGAATACCAAATTGGGCAAGATCCCAAAACCCACTGTGGGAGGTGGTGGTGGAGGCGGATTAAGGGCTTTATAAAGATCAACTGCGCCATTGAAAACAAATCGGCCAACTATAAGAAACAGTAACAAACCAATACTTGCCTTGATGGCTATTTTTCCAACACGGACTGCTTGAGTTAAATTAAAACCTGTTTCTGTTTTGGAGACTCTGGTGGTTCTTGGTGGCATCGTAACTCATTGTATCTCAAAATACGCCGATGGGGAAGAACCGAGATGAGCAGGAGAATAAGACAAAAATGAATTTTAAATTAAGTAAAAAAATATCAGAAATAATGATTGAATAACCGAATTGTTATGGTGATTGATTATTAAGCTATAATAACCCCATCAAGATTTTCAAAAAAAATCTTAAGAGAAAATCTGTTTTAAATTCAAAGAATATAGCAAGTTCAAAACCAAATAGCAGATTTGATATAGTTAACTCTTGCCCGATAACTTGAGTAAGGCAAGAATCGCCATTTCGTTTTGAGAGAACTATATAAACAAAATTGATCAACTTCATAAGTTCTATAAAATGTATTGAAAATTAAAATATGACAATTACCCTTTTAACAACATTTCCTGATTATTTTGTAGGATTAATCAATACCTCTATCATTAAAAGAGCGATTGAAAAAAAATTGGTAGACATCAAGGTTATAGATTTAAGAAATTTTACTAACGATCGACACAAAACCACCGATGACCGGCCATTTGGTGGGGGTGCGGGAATGATCATGAAAATCGAGCCCATTGATTTGGCTTTAAAAAGTTTGCAGTTAAGCAAAGGTCAAGAAAATCAAAAAATAATTCTTACTTCAGCCAAAGGTGAGATATTTACTCAAACTTCTGCGCAAATTTGGTCCTCATTAAATCAATTGACCATCATTTGCGGACATTATGGTGGTGTGGACGAAAGGGTAGCCAAATACCTAGTAGATGAAGAAGTAAGGATTGGAGACTATGTTTTAACCGGAGGTGAGCCGGCTGGAAGTGTTATGGTCGACGCAGTGGTTAGACTGTTGCCGGCTGTTTTGGGTAATAGTCAAAGTTTGGAAGAAGAGTCTCACTCTCGGTTAAAAATGGGCTCCGCTCCCGTTTACACCAGGCCGGCTATCTACAATAATTGGTCGGTACCGGCTATTTTACTCAGTGGCGATGATAAAAAAATAAAACTTTGGCAAAAAGAACAACAAAGCGTTTTGAAGGATTGAAGTTGCTGAGGAAGAACTATTCAGCAGACAATTATCAGCAACATCCAAGCTATTAGACTTGTCACACAATAACAACACGATTCATTTGCTCATTTTTTGGTCATTTT
>CAZTME010000044.1:0-9214 GCA_964614795.1 uncultured Pseudomonadales bacterium
TCTATATCTGCATTTTTTACTTTATTTTAAACATCGCTATTTATTTTAATTTCCACTCTTTTCAAGTATTTAAAAGTTTTTTTAGCAATTAGGGTAGCTTCTTTTGAAGAATATCCCAAATATCTTTTTGGACTGAGTTTTTGTAATTGAGGATCAAAGCTTGTTAAGTCTTGCCATTCTTTTTTCGTGATTTTTTTACCTCTGACTTTCTTCGCTACTGTTTCGTAGGCATCTAGTTGGCCATTTAATCTAGCTTTTGTTTGCCATGCTTCCGTTAAAATTGCATAATTATTGTTAATTAATTGATTCAATAAAAAGTAATTCGGCTCTAATTTTTCCAGTCCTCGCTCAAGACTTTTGTATGCCACCAAACTGTAACCAAAACTCAACCCAATATTTCTCATGACTGTGCTGTCGGATAGATCTCGTTGTAATCTGCTAATCGGCAATTTTCTTGAGAAAAAATCAAAAAAAGTGTTGGCTAATCCCAAATTTCCTTCAGCATTTTCAAACTCAATGGGATTGATTTTTTGTGGCATAGTTGAAGAGCCGACATAGCCATCCTTACCTTTTTGCACTAACCAATCATCACTAATGTAGCGCCAAAAATCCTGAGAAAAATCGATTAGTATTGCATTGATCATTAAAAATACTGAAAAAACTCTGAGTATATCTTCAGGATAATTACTCTGTGTAGTTGTAATTCTGTGTTTTAAACCAAGAGACTCAACAAACTCAGTTGAAAATTTTATCCAGTTTATTTTTGGCAAAACAAAATTAAGAGCATGATAACCTCCGACCGCTCCATTGCACTTTCCCGCCAGATTTGTTTTTTCTAATAATTCAAGTTGTTCTAAAATTCTATTTAAAAAAACAGCGATTTCTTTGCCTAAAGTGGTAGGGAGAGCCGGTTGACCATGAGTTCTTGCCAAAATTACCAGTTGTTTATGTTTCAAACTCAAATCTGCCAGCTTTTTAAGTAACTCATGAATAGCTGGTTTTATGACTAAATTCAAACCATCTTTAATCATTAGTCTGTAAGCCAAATTATTGACATCTTCAGAAGTTAGGCCAAAATGAATAAAAGGAATTAATTTGGCATCCAACGGTTTTAAAAAATCGGCAATGAAATATTCCACAGCTTTGACATCATGATGAGTTTGATTTTCAAAGATTTTGACCTGGTTTGGTGCATCTTTTTGTTGGTCGAGTGAGCAAAGTTGTTTTTTTAGTGAAGGATTAATTTTCTTTGTTATGCCAATTTTTTCCAAAGCTAGCAAATATTGAACCTCAATTTTGATTCGATATCGGATTAAAGCATCTTCGCTAAAAAAAGGAATCAGATCGGATATTTTCGAATGATATCTGCCGTCCAATGGACAAAGTTTAAATAATTGGTCATCGACCATAATCACGGTTAGTATAAATGATTTTCCTGAGTTTTCTAGAGCCGATTAGGAAATATCGGTAATTGTGTATTTAATAAATCCTTTGGGAGAATTAACCACAACTTCACTACCTATTGTTTTGCCTATCAATGCTTTACCCAAAGGACTATCCGCTGAAATTTTTTTCTCAGCTGGATTAGATTCATACTTACTTACAATCATGAAGCTTAATATTGAATCTTGATTGGAGACGGTTACCGTTTTTCCAAAATCGGCTATATTTGATTCCTTTGAACCGATTTTCACTTGACCGTTTTTGATCAAATAATCCAGTTTTGACAACTCTCTTCTGATATTACCCAGTTCAAATTTGGCATATTTGTAAGCACCGTTTTCGGATAAATCTCCTTGTTCGCGAGCTTCGGATAGTCTTAAAATGACGGCTTTTTTTTCTTCAAGTAAAAACTTTCTTCGATCCAACAATTTCTGGTAGGCTTCACTGGTAAACGGAATATGAGTTGAGGAATTTTTTTGCATCCAAGTTGATAATCATTTCGTTATTTGATTGTAGCTAAGCCAAAATTTGTTTTCTAAAATTTTTCTTTCATTTCCTGAATATTCAAATAAACCGTTAACAGACTTCATTTCATCAATGTCCCGCGCAAAAATAATTATTAAATCTTCATGAGAATTGAAAATCAATGTTCTTTCGTCTTGAAAAATGATTTCTTTGATGAAAGTGCCATCGGCTAATTCTAGTATTGCTTGGTTAATTTGATCAGTTTCTGATAGTTTGAAATCTCGATGAATCAATTTATCTTCTGAAAAAATTGTTGGAGAATTGTAAGTTAATAATACAGCGCTGGGTGAGGAAAGTTTTTCAATACTTTGCGATTCATTATATTCGACAAAGTCAGGATTGAGCTTAATACTTCCGAAAGAATATAAATCTCTAAATTCCCAGAACTTTCTTAAATCAAATTGATTAGTTTCTTTAATAGAAGTTTCTAACTCCAGAAGTTTATTTTCTTGAAAAAATGGCAAATATGAAGAAAATCTGGGATGAAGCAAAAGAAAGACAAAAATTATCAGTAATACAGAAAAAACAATTAAAATTACAGATTTTGCATTTTTGGGGTATACTCTAGACGTGAAAAAGAATGATTTTTTAGCAGGCATTATTTTGTTGATTATAGCATTGCTTTTTGTTGCAGATTTATATTTTCATCCAGGCAGATCAGTGACATATGACGGCCATGTTCACATTACATCAATTGCTCAATTTTATTTAGCGATCAAAGACGGAGATTTTCCAGTTTCCTGGACAAATGGTTTTGCCTCATTTGGTTATCCTCTGGGTTTTGTTGCTCATCAATTTCCGATTTATTTAGGAGCATTTCTTCAATTATTCACTCAAAATCCGGTTTTAGCCTACAATTCAGTGGCATTAATTGGCGTTTGGCTAACCTTAATATTTTGGTATAAATTTCTCAGGTATTATTATTCTGAATTAATTTCATTATCAGCCACAATTTTACTCGCTCTTGCTCCCTACAGAATTGTCAATCTTTACGCCAGAGGAGCATTGCCGGAATTATTTGCATCGGTTTTTATACCAATAACATTAATCGGTCTTTATCTTTGGTTAAAAAAATTTGATAAAAAGGGTTTGATCTATATTATGCTTGGTATTTTTGGTTTTCTCATTACTCATCCCATGACTTTAATCGTAGCTTCGGTTTTCTTCATACCTTATGCTTTACTAATTTCTTGGCCTTGGAAAGATAAATTTCACAAATTTATTTTAATCTTTTTTTCAATCATGATCGGTTTTTTTATGAGTTCCTACTATTTTATCAATCTCTTTTATTCCATGAGGTTTTTTTACTATGGGCAACATCAATCACAATTTAGAGGTGGTTTTCAGGAACTATATTCTTTTTTTTCAGAATCTTGGACTTATTTTGCTTTAAACCATGCAGGTCCCAGACCACAATTACTTACTTTTGGCTACATTGAGATCTCAATTCTTTTAATTGGCTTACTTGTTTTTTTTCTCAGATTGATTCAAAAAAAGAATATCAATCGTGAAATATTTGCTTCTTTTATAGCGTTCTTGGCAATTTTATTTTTCTTGCATCCAATTTCAAAATTTCTTTATGATCAACTTTTCTTTCTTGGTGCGGTGCAGTATCCATGGCGTTTTTTGTCAATTTTTGTATTTTTGCCTTCATTGATATTTGCTTGGCTGATGTCGCTATTATCAAAAAAGAAGCAATTATTTTTCATAATTACTGTTTTATTTTTAATATTTGTTTTACGCTTTCCTCAACTTTATGGCAAAAATTATTTAATTTATGATTTTTCCGCCTATGAATATACCACTGCAAATCTCCACACTAATACAATGAACACCATTTGGTCTGGGCCAAGTGATGAGTATCCTCCCAGAGATGTTCAAGCTAAAATTTTGGAAGGTGATGGCCAGCTTGCCATCATTGAACAAAAAAATTCTTCCAGAAAGTATAGAATCTTGGCAGAATCAAGTATTAAGTTAGTTGATTACACTTATTACTTCCCGGGTTGGATAGTTTTGGCAAACGGCAAGGAGATTCCCATTGAATTTCAAAATCCAAATTTTCGTGGTTTGATTACGTATCAGTTAGAACCTGGTGAATACTTGGTTGAAGTAAAGTTTACACCTACAAAAGCGGTTTTGTTGTTTAGAATTATTAGCATCTTAGGTTTATTATTATTTGTTTTATTATGTTTGTGGATATTCAATGAGCAATTTCTCATAAATATAAAGTCGAAAACAAAAATGTTTTTTGATAAACATCAGGCAGACAGATAATTTATTTGATGATTTTTTCAAAAATTTCAATTAATTTTCCCTCTTTTCAGAATTAAAATCTTGGCAGTATAATTCAGATTTCTAATTATTTAATGTTATTTATCGGGGGATGAATAACAGTTTTTTGTATAGATGAACACCCGATTAGTTAGTAAAAATCTTTATGAAATTATCTAAAATTCCGCCAGTATTTCAAAAATTATTGATTTGGACAGGTGTCGTTGCCGGAGTCTTTGGATTGGGAACAATATTTTTGCCAAGTGTTGGCATGGCGGTGGCTTTAGCTGGTTTGACGGCAGCTGTTTCGGGCACCATTCTTTATGGTGAAGAAAGAATGCCTCTGGTAGTTGGTGGTTTGGTTTTAATGCTGGCGGGAGGCATCACCGATTTTCATCACTTAATTGAAGGTATGGAATGGGTGTTATTTATCAAATTGGTTGGTTTGTTGACTTGGGTTGATTTTCTAAATCACAGTGGCTACTTCGATCACCTCATTGAAAAATATCTGCCAAGAAAATTCCAAGGTTTTTCATTGATGGCGATTTTGTTAGTTTTGGGAAGCGTTTCTGCGGCCTTGATTGATGAAGTTAACTCTGTTGTTTTAATGTATGCAGTTATTCGAGCCATCATTGGTTTTACAAAAAAAGGTATTTTCAAACTCAAAAAAGCCAGTTGGATGGTTTTGGTTATTTTGTTGGTCAGTGCAACAAACATAGGCTCGCAGTTCCTGCCTTTAGGAAATCCGGTGGGAATAGCAATCTCTGTTATTTCCGGCTTAAATGCAATTGATTTTATTAAATTCACTTGGGTTCCGGGAATTATTACTCTGGCCTACTTTTTAATCAGAGTGAAGTTTCAATTTCCAGGATTAATTAATGAATTTAAGACCGTAGCTGTCGAAAAAAAGGATTTTGAAGTCTTAGAAGAAATTCGTGATCAGTATGAAGTGGTAGAAATTGAAGATCCAGTTACAACTCAAGAATCACATGTTATTGAAAAAAAACACATTCCCATTCCAATTTTGCACTGGCTTTTTGGTCTTGGACTTGGAGGATTGATTTTAGCCTCTCCAATTTCTAACTTGATTGGATTTGACCCTTCAACCGGTTTGGGTATTTTTGTTTTATTACTCTTTGCGGCCACTTTGTTCATTGGTAGTTATTATCAACATCACAATGAGGTATTGCTTAGTCAATTACCTTGGAGCACGTTATTTTTCATTGTTTTTTTATTTGGAATCGCTCATGGTTTGGAAACAACAGGTTTGACCGAAATGGTATCTAATGGAATTTTTGCCAGTTTCGGAGACAATCAAGTGGCTATTCGTGCCATTATTGTAATTGTTGGAGCTTTGGTCACTGCAGTTATGGATAATGTTATTGCCATTGCGGTTTTAGCTCCAATAATCATGAATTTGGGTGAAAAAGGATTGGAAACCACTGGCTTATGGTTTACTTTGCTTGCTGTGGCAGTGGTGGCCGGTAACTTAACGCCAATTGGTTCGGCTGCAAATATAATTGCTAATGCTAGAGTTAGAGCCAGCTGGGGGGAGTGGTGGAAAAATGCGGGTATTCTAGCAATAGAGTGTTTAATCGTAAACGTTGCGACTCTATATTTTTGGGAACAATTCATTTCTCAATTTTAATTTTAAATTTGAGATAGATTTTTTTAGAAAAGTATCAGCTTATAAAATCTGCTTTTCTATAATAGATACTGGTTGAAGGCATGTTGGGCATCTAGAATCAGCAGTTTCTTCTCACGATACGTGGGTAACTCCAACTCAAATAAGTTATCATCTGCTCAAAAAAAGCAATTTCTTATAAGTTTTCAGTTGAATAATAAAAAAACTTAACCCAAGTAAAAAACCCGCTATCACATCTGTGGGCCAATGAGCTCCAACGTATATTCTGGAAAATGGCATTAGAAGAGGCATTAAGGCAAATAACCAACCAACAAATCTTAAGCTCAAATTATTTTGTTTGAATGATTGATGCAGAAAAACACTACTTAAAAAACCAAAAAGCACCCAACTATTCACAACGTGTAATGATGGATAACTTGGATCCGGCCAAAACTGCAGTACTTCAACAAAATTATTGGTAGGCCTGGGTCTATCAATAATAATTTTGATTAACATTGAGAGACCATTGGCAGGAAGGCTAAACAAAAATGGAATAAGACTTAATCTAAAAGGTGAAAAGAGGATCATTAAGAAGGAAAAACCGGCGAAAATTAAGCTGGGAAGGGGATTGCCCAAAAATGAAATATTAATTAGTATAAATCCCAAGAATTGAGGAGTGCTTGCTTGAATCCAACGTGCAATAATCAAATCAAATCTTCCAACAGAAAAAAAAGAAATCATCAAGCTTAAAATCAAAAAGCCGATCATTGAAAAAGCAATGATTAGCAAGCCGTTTTGAATAATAATTCGATTGATTAATCTTAAAAATTTAATCATATAGCGTTGACCTTTTTAAATCGTGTGTCAAAAATTATGCAGTAATAAGCATAGCTTATTGAATAATAAATTTGTAGTCTTGTGATTTTTTGGTGTTTTTTCTATATTAATTACTAATCGAAAAATCATGAATTCCGATTTTTTCAACCTTGAGTGTTTTTCTTTATGACTTGCTGTATACTAGCTATTTCTTTATGACCACTCTAATTATTAGTGATTTGCATCTTAGCACCAGTGTCGATCAAGATAGATTAAATTATCTTCAAAATCTATTTTCAGAAGTAGATCAAGTGATTTTAAATGGTGATTTTTGGGATGTTTACACTACTACATTTCAAGAATTTTTAAACTCAGAATGGTCAACTCTATTTCCGATTCTCAAACAAAAAAATACCATTTATATTGAGGGTAATCACGATCATGCAAAAGACACTAACGAGGATGTGACAATTTTTTGCACCAAACATCTTTCTGAGTATACTCTTCAGATGGGAAAATACACTTTACATATTGAACATGGTCATCTTAAATCATCCTACAAGCAACCCACCGCCGACTGGATTGTAGAATTTTATCGAAATATTGGTTATAACAAATGGTTTAGAGATCCTTTAGAAAAAGTTTTAATTGCTACAGACACGGACCTTTTGCATCGTTGGCATATGAGCACAGCCGAAAAGCGTTTAATAGATTATGCGCAAAATTTACCGGAAAATCACTTTTTAATCACGGGACACACTCATCTGCCTGGATTTTTTCCGGAAAAAAAATACATAAACACCGGTTATATTAATCATTCAGTTGGCTACTATTTGTTAGCAAAGCCTAATTATTTGGCCTTAATTAAAGAACAATATTTGCCGAAAAGAAAAATTCTAAGCAAACAGGAATTGAAATAATAATCAATAGATCATTTTTAAATAGATAAGTTAATGCTACTCTCAATACTCAAATTTTCAAAGTAAGATTATCTGTCCATAAATCGCAAGAATTTTTAATCGGAAAATAAGATGTATTTCTAAAAAAAACTAACAACGAATCTCAATAATTTGTCGCCAAAAACCATAAAACCCACAATGCATGCCGTCAGAGCTGAAAACATCACTGCTCCAGCCGAAATATCCCTCATATTTCTGGTGGCATCATAACTAAGTGATAATCCATCTCTAATTTTATTAGCCATATCTTCAATTGCCGTATTAAAAGTTTCCGCCGTGAGCACCATGCCAATCACAATAATTATTGATAGCCACTCATGTTGATTAATACTCAGCAGAAAACCGAGAGCAATGGCTAGTAACCCGGCAAAAAGATGAAATCTCATGTGTTTTTCATTGAAAGTCAAACCAATTCCTCTAAAAGCACAGGCAAATGAATGAATTATTTTTTTCATAACTATTGCATACTTGTCGCAAATCAAATAAATTGATGCAATTTTCTATTTTGTAACGAGTTTAGTATACGCGCAAAAATATGTTTTCTCTATTTCAAAAAAGATTGTAGTTGAGGCCAAGCTAACGGCACCCAAGGAGCAATCGGCAGTGTTTTTCTATTTAGAAGATTTTTAAACTTCGCAACAGAATAAAGTTGAAGATCTGCCACTTCGTGAGGATTTAACTGCCAATTTCCTGAATATTCGCCAACAACAATCGAATTGTGTTCATGCTCCACCCATTCTTGAGAATACTCAGCTCTATATTCGTAAACAAAAACTTCTTTTAAGTTTTTAATTAAATTTAACTCAATACCCAACTCAAACGGAAGGCGACGTAGGCAAGCCTCCACAGCAGATTCTTCCGGATACCATTGATGAGAAGAGCAAGCGCCGTCCCACCATAAAGGCCAAAGAGGCTTGAATTTGCTTCTCTGAGTGACGAGTAAATCGCCATTTTTATTTTGTAAAAAACAAGTGAAAGCCCTGTGATGAGTGCCGGGAAAACGATGAGCGGTAATTTTTTCAATCGAACCAAGCACTTGATTGTTTTCATCAACTTGAATTAAAAGTTCATTTTCCCGTTGCATTTTTTCTAAAGATTGTTCAAAAGCTTCCGAATTTGCAGTAATGTTCATCATAATAAGTAGTATTCTAGCAGAGATATTGTAAGAAGAAGAGTGGTGCTAAGGACGCATGCTTTCACAATCGCCTTTTCATTCCGGAAAATATCGTGCCTTATTGAGTCGGTGTGGATTGGGTGAAAAATCTGCCTCTTGCTGGAAATAATTGTTTTGAGTTACACTGATAATCAGTAAAAAATAGAAGCACTGCCTATGCCCACAAAAAAGAAAAAAACCGCTAAAAAAGCAACAAAATCCACTTCGAAAAAAACCACTTTAGCCAGTAAATCGAGTACAAAAACTTCAGCACCAAAAAAAGAAGAACACCCACTTCATAAAAAACATTTGCACAATGAGCAAGAAGAGTTTTTTGCCAAAAATCCTAATGCCAAACCGTTAATTTTAATCTTTATTTTGTTGTCTGTTGCCGCTTTTCTCTACATCATTCAAGTTCAAGGC
>CAZTME010000045.1:0-8961 GCA_964614795.1 uncultured Pseudomonadales bacterium
TCATAGGCGGGCATGGCGGTTAAGAACGTAAAAAAGAGAGCAAAGACAAGACTGAGATTCTTATTGTCAGTGAATATCTTAATCAAAAAGAAAAATGATGTGCTGGCAATCGCCATAATTAAAACCAACGATAATCGAAGATTTAATTGTGTGCCTACTTGTGCCAAGTAATAAATAACTGGAGTTTTATGATCAATGATGTCTTTGTAAAGAATTTCTCCTTGATTGAGTGATTGACCAATACTTAAATAAATAGCTTCATCTCCGTACCAATATGGTTCAAAAAATGAAGGTGTTCTAATAATTAGTTGAAAAATTAAAAAAAATAAGAACCAAGCAAAATATCTAGAGTAAATTTTTAACATCTCTTTCAGTATAACAAAATCAAAGAAAAACATCTCTTTTAGACTTGTCGCTCAATAAGAATTGGAACATTTTCAAGGCGCTTGCGACTGAAAGTAGCCAAAGTTACTTGATGAAGCAAGTAACAAAAGAAAATGACAAAAAGATGAGCAATTGAATCGTGTAGATATTGCGCGACAAGTCTATTTCTTGATTTTTTATTTGATCAAAATAGTGATTACACTTTTTCGGTCACTCTGTATTCCATATATTTGCCCAGTAAAAGTCTGGTGTGCGCATCTAATCCTGGCAAAGCAGAAAAGAAAAAGCCAATCACCGGCAAGAGTAAAAATTCCAATGGTTGAACAATGTAAGATAAAAATTTGTACTTGGAATTTGGTCTTGGTGGTCGGTTGGCCGCATCAATTAAAATGACCACGAACATGGAAATTAAAGAAAAGGTTAGTAAAAAAGAGGTTACTTGGGGAAGAGTTTTGCCCAAAATAGTTCGGTTAAATTCTGAGTTAAGAAGGGGGGGTAAAAATGCTGAAACTGTGATGGCAAACCAATTAACTGGCCAAAGAAAATGATCTTCGATTGTTCGAAAAACTCTGAGTGTTTTATCCCAAAAAGGCAAGCCTTTGGTTGTCAAGTATTGTTTAATTATGTATGGATCATCACTCACTCCCCAAGCCCAACGTTTGAGTTGCTCGTATTGATTAATCATGCTTGACCAAAAGCCGGTGGCTTGCGCAGCATCTGCGTAAATTGGTAAAAACAACGGTTCGGCTTTAAATTGGCCTTTTTTGGCAAAATATGACTTGAAAAATAATCGATAATCTTCCGGTATTACATTGGTATCCCAATAATCGATATCCACTATGTGTTGAAGACTGGTGCTATAGGTAGAGAAATTTATTAATCGATCTGATCTGACCAAAATGTACATTTGCAAAACGGAAAACATAGAAGCAAGAACTCTAATTGGAGTAGGCACATCCCAAATATTATTATAAAAAACTATTGCACCTTGCCAGACTGTGTTGTAAGGCTGTTTTGACTGTAAAAATGCATAAGTTAAGGCGGCGAAATAGGATTTATGAAACATTGCGTCTGCATCTTCGCTTGATATGGTGATTTTACCCAAAGGCATTTTTTGCTCATCTACCAATAACTTTTTAGCTTGCCTGGCTCCCCAAGCGGTGTTGGATGACTTGCCCTTAACTTCGCCCTCAATATCAGGGTGAAAAGTTGTCCAAAGATTTCCAAAAGTATTTTGATATTTTTTCGTTAGTGTATTTGCTTTCAAAACCCCATCTTTCCCCTCTCTTTCTTCAAAAGAAAGCATGATGTGAATTTGTTTTAGTGGAAGAGTTTGTTTCGATAATGCGTCAAGTGTTCTTTCCAATGTAGTCAAAGGTTCTTTGTAAGTGGGGATGATAATAATGTGTTGAATATCTTGCCATTGATTTGGAAAATTAGATTTTAAATCATTGATCCAATTGTTGAAAATTGCCGCCTTGATTCGATAATGGGCCAAAATTGCCAATAGGGCCAAGGTAACAGATCTATAGAGCCAGTAAACACAAAAAGCAATGATATAGTAAGCAACGATTCTTGGCATGATAAATGAACCCCAAACAGGGAAAAGAATCAAAGACCAAGAAAAAAATCCTGGCAGAATTTCTAAAAATCTTTTTGTTTTATTGGGATAACGCGTGAATAAGTGTGAAAAAAAATCATTCATAAATGCTAATCCAAAATTAAATTATAGAGGTTTCTTCAAGATATGAAAAATGAGGAAACAAGGTGACTGTATTTTTCAATATTTCACTTAGTTCGTGACCACCTTCAGCTAAAAAAGTGGCTGTTTCTTTAATGAAAGCTGGCTCACAAACTTGTCCTCGATGAGCTTGAGTTGGCAAATAAGGAGCATCTGTTTCTATTAATAATTGTGAAGTAGGAGCATTTTTAATTACCCAGTCCGTAATTGGGGACTTTGGATAAGTGCAATTTCCCGCTAAAGATAGATAAAAACCAAGATTTAAAGCCGTTTTTAGATAATTTATTGGTCCGGAAACACAATGTAATATTATTGACTGAGTAAAATTAGCGTCTTGAATTATTTGCAAGATATCTAGGTAGGCAGTATCATTTCTGTCTCTAACATGCAATATGATGGGGATTTTTTTTAGTTGTGCCAGCTTTAAATGTTCCAAAAAAGATTGTTTTTGATGTTCAATTTGTTTATTTCTGGAATCACTATCTGGTAGGTGATAATAATCCAAGCCTGTTTCGCCTATTGCAACCGGCTGAGAAAATGCTTTAGCCTCATCATAAAGTGCAAGCAAATCATTCAAGTTTATGGGCTTGTTTCTTAAGCCGGCTTCAGTTGGATGAATGCCAATTGTGCAAGCAAAATATTGACTATTTTTCGCAAGTTTTGCTCCAATTAAACTTGATTTTTCATCAATTCCGGGAATGATCGCACCAACAACACCATTTTTTTGCGCTTCTTGAGAATAAAAAACATTGTTTTCAAAAAGTGGGGACAAATTATAATGACAATGAGAATCAATAATTGGTGTCAATTGCATAGATTTTTATTGTGTTTTTAATCTGGGAAACAGTGGAGAGAAATCTTGTTTACTAAGATTTTCCAGATCTGCTTGAGCCTGCTTGATTGTTTCGGGTAAAAAAGGAGCGAACATTAGCAAAATTTGAGCCAGCTTTTCTAACGCTTGAAAAATCAAATCTTTTTGTTCAAGGACAGATTTTTTCCAGGGTTGATTTTGAGATAACCAAAGGTCCAGGTCTGTTACGGCTTTTACAGCCATGTCCAAAGCATTATCGAGTTGAAAATTGTCCATGGCTGAAATATATTCATTCGGCAGGATAGCTTGAGATTTATTAGCAATGAAAAGTGAGTTGTTTTTTGCCAATTTGGCTATTCTAGAACAAAGATTACCAAGTCCGTTGGCCAATTCAGCTGTGTAGAGGGTTTCAAATCGATTTATAGAAAAATCTCCATCATTATGAGATGGAATGGCTCTCAATAAGTAGTAGCGCAACGGCTCAAGGCCATATTTTTCAATAAGTTCATAGGGATTAACAACATTTCCCAAGCTTTTACTCATTTTTTCGCCTTCATTAGTGAGATAACCATGAACAAAAATTACTTTTGGTAGCGTTAACTTACTTGCCAGCAACATTCCCAACCAATAAACGGCGTGAAACCTGGTTATGCCTTTGCCAATACAATGAACATCGGCCGGCCAGTATTTACCCCAATCGCTTTGTGTGTTTGGCCAGCCCAAGGCGGTTAAATAAATGCTTAAAGCGTCAAACCAAACATACATGATTTGTGAATCATCATTTGGAACCGGCACTCCTATACCGCCCGCGCGCTCTTTACTTCGTGAAATACTAAAATCAAGTAAGCCATTTTTTATGAATTGCAGCATTTCCGCTTTGAATTTTTTGTCTAAAATTAATACTTTATCTTCTTCAATAATTTTCTCTAATTGATTCTGATATTTGGAAAGAGCAAAAAAATAGTTGGTTTCTTTAACAATTTCTGGCGGTTGCTTGTGCTCCGGACAAAGACCGTCGATCAGTTCTTCTTGTGAATAAAATTGTTCGCAACCAACGCAGTAAAGACCTTCATATTCTTTTTGATAAACTGAGTCGTCATTCACACATTGGTTCCACAAACTTTGTACTCCTGGCCAGTGATTTTTTTGATCTGATCCTCGACCAAAATGGGTAATGGAAATATTAAAATCGTCAAAAGCTTGACGAAAAATACCGGCATATTCATCCAGCCAGACTTGAATATTTTTACCTTCATTTTCTGCAGCTCTAAGATTTTTTAATGAGTTCTCATCGCTTCCACATGTGAAAGCGACATCGAAATCACGGCTTCTTTTCCATCTGGCAATCGTGTCTGCTTGAAACCATTCAAGGACATGACCCAAGTGCGGTTTGGCATTGACATATGGAATGGCAGCTGTGATGTAAAATTTTGAGTTTGGCATGAATTGAAAAGTAAGATACTTGTTGAAGTATATCTGGACGGGTGTGAAGTTGTCTAGCCTGAAATACTACCTTTTCTATATATTAATAATTTGTCTCACAACAACACGATTCATATGCAAATTAATTCATGTTTTTATTGCCCGACAAATCTAATCAAATAGTGATCGGCAATTACTTTTGATATTTTAACTTAATTAATTGATTGATAAATTCCAGTGATTCACTTTCGATGATGAAATAAATTTTATTTAAACCATCCCGATTTTTGACGTTTTTGCACTTTTTTAATAAAATTCTGGACTGCTGGAAGATCTCTTAGCTGGGCAACTGCTGCCACAGTGGCGCTGGAAACCGATAATTCTCTTTGAATAGTCAAGTAGGATTGATTGTCTTGGAGTCTTTTGATGATTTCCACTCTTCTGGCAAGCATTGAAACTTCGGCTTCGGTAAGAAAAACACTTAAAAATTCAAAGGCTTCTTCAGGTTTTTTGATATCGGCAACTAATTGAGCCAATTGCTCTTTAATTAATTCATCTTGGGGGAGTGGCTTGTGCGTTCTCATCTTTTTCTCCTAAATTTCTTTTGAGAATGTTTACTATGTCGAAGTATATCAGAAAAAAATTCATTTGCCAGCAGCTTTTTTAAAAAAAAGTAGGCACTTTCAAGTATCAGAGCAGTTAAAAAAAACATCAACCAAAAAGAAAAGGGTAGGATAACGAAATTCACAAAACAAAGAAAATAAATTGAAAAATACAGTGTTAAAAATAAAGTCCATCTTTTTGGAAAAAACAATGAAGTCGAGGTGATGATAAGCAAATTACTCAAAATCAACAAAGGAAGATGTGAATTCGGCCAGAGCCAATTTGCCACTTGATTAGGATATAAATTTAAAAATATGAAAATTAAAGAGATTGCGGAGATAAAAATCATAATAAATTTTACTAAATTTCTCTTCAGCCATTTTGTGGATATGCTGAAATTTTTTCCATACGTGATTCTTGCTAAAAAATTTCTCATCAGGTAAAAATACTTCTTCGCAAACTCAATGAGGAATAAAAAGTTCTTTTTAAAAAATGAAATTTCTTTAGTTTTTTTACCCACATCAATTAAGTTTTTTTTATTGATTTTGTATCTTAAATGACGAATTTTAGATTTTTCTTTAGATTCCTTTTTTTGATCGGTAATTGTTGTCATTCTTTTTTTAATTGCGTGTAATTGTAGTTTTTGAGATGAAATTCTTAGTTTTTTCACGCTGTTAGTTTAGCTGAAATTTAACCCAATGAGAAATAGAAAAACAATCAAAGAAATAGGCCAGGTTGTTATTGTGCGAAAAATCTAATATATTAACTGTCATGGATGTCACTTTGTTTTTTCTTATCTTCATAATAATCATTTTTTTCATCTTACTTTTTTTTCTTTGGCGTTGGCAACAACGCACAGTTGCCAATTTGGTAGATTTGGTTTTTGCCAGATCCATAAAGCTAATTTCCGATCAACATCAGGAGGTAATGCAGGCAGAAAAAGATCGTATTCAAAAGGATTTGGCCAAACAGCAAGCAAATGTGACGTCCATGTTGGAAAGATTGGAAAATTCCCTTAAAGAAAGAGACGAATCAATATTAAACTCTGAAAAGGAACGAGTTGCTTCATTTTCGCAATTAAGCACTCAATTAAAAACTCAACAAGAATCATTGAGCGAGTTAAAAATTTCCACATCCAAACTCAGTGAGTTGCTCAGTCATAATCAAGTGAGAGGTCAGTGGGGAGAATCAATAATTTTGGATTTATTGAAAGCAAATGGTTTGGTCAAAGGGGTTCATTTTGTCACTCAGCAAAATATTGAGAATACAAGTTTGCGTCCGGACGTCACCTTGTTGCTTCCCGAAAAAACCACCATTGCGGTGGACGTAAAATTTCCCTTGGCTCAATTGGCTCATTTACAACACGCCAATGATCAAGACAAAAAACAATTGCAAAAGAACTTTGCGCAAGCGGTATCCCTACACGTTAAAAAAGTTGCCGAGTACATTCAACCGGCACATGGCACACTTGATTTTGCCGTTTTATTTATCCCAAGTGAAATGGTTTTCTCCTATATTCATCAGGAATTACCTGAAGTCATTGCATTAGCTATGAAAGAAAGGGTTTTATTGGTTTCTCCTTCAACTTTATTGGTCGTGGCGCTCATGATCAGAGAAAGTTTTAAAAATTTTGTTTTATCCGACAACTTAAGAGAGGCTCTTCAAGCTTTAGAATTGTTTTTGGAAGAATGGAAAAAACAACAAGATCTTTTTCAATCTCATGGTAGAGCGTTGGATACTCTGCAACGCAGTTATGAAGAATTGGCCGGGGTGAGAACCAGACAACTAGAAAAAAGAATTAATTTAATTCGAAAGGCAACTAAGGGAATTTTGAATGAGTAGTTTTTGAATGACAAGCAGAGAAAATATTTTTTAGACCCAATCCAATTATTTTTTATATTCAACGAATTGATTGATTGCCAGTATTAAATATTTTGATGAAGATTGACCAGACTCGTCAGCAATAAGAACATGACCTAAAAGAAACGCTGTTATTATAGTGCGGCAAGTCTACTTAATTCTTGATCGAAGAATTCCAAATCTCGTTGAACAACAAGATCCCAACCCGGAGTGAAATTATGATCGGCTCCATTATAGATAAAATATTTTACCGGACGATCAATTTTTTGCACAAACTCATCACTCCACCACTTGAGAACAGCATCATCATTATTTCCTTGATGAAGTTGCAATGGGGCTTGAATATCACTTAAATATTGAGTAACAGAAAATTCCCTAGCATCATAAACATCTTCAAAAAGCGCAAGCCACTTGCGTGTGGCTTTTCCTTCATCGGCCTCCTCATCCGAATAATACAAAATGCTGTATGGAAAAGGAGCGGTTACAGGTGCCCACAAAGTTGTGGGTATTGATCTTTTGGAAATTGCCAAAGAACTAAGGGCTATCTGCCCGCCATTGCTATGACCCCACAGTGCGATTTTTTTTCCCGATAGCTTTAGATCATTCACTTCTAGATTGCCTTTCTCTATCGTTTCAATAAACGCGAGCGCAATTAAAGGTTTTTCAAAACGAGCTTGCCAGGTATCTATTGGTTCAGGATCCGAATCTCCATAGCCAAAAAAATCCGGTGCAATGGTTAAATATCCATTTTCGGCATAAAATTTTGAGGCATTATTAGTGCCTGTTCCGGAGATATAGCTTGATTTGGGTGCCCAACCTCTCAACATCAACACTATTGGGGTATTTATTGTTAAATTATTTGGGATAGTGATTACTCCCGACATTTTTTTATCAAAAATAATTGCGGAAAACTTTTTTCTTGTCACTCCTTTTTCGAATTGTTCAACTTCATCTTGATTGACAGAAATTTCAGCTTCAGGCCAAATTGATTTTTGTAATTCAGGAAAAGAATATTGAACCAAAGGGGTTGGGAAAGGTGTTGCGAAGATTTGAGTAATTTGATTGTCAGCTGTTAGTGAGCTTTGCCATTGAGCAAAAGAACTATGCAAAACCCAACCAAATGAAACGAAAAGTAAAAAAATCACACCCAAAATAAAACCTTGAAAGAATAATATTTTCATCGCGGTATAATGAGACCTTCTAAAACTCATTGTACTATAGCAATCTCAAAACATAGTGACACTTTATTATCGGTCGCTTTATCTGATTTAAGACTTGGTGAAATTGACGTTAGTTTTGAGAATGCTTATATCAATATTATGAAAAAAAATCGGCAAATTCATCCGAATATTTCTCAAGAAAAGATTATTGTCAGCGATATCTCTCAAATATCAAGCACAAAATCAATAGCTATTCTGCTGTTTGGTTTTACCGGTCATTTATCCAGAACGAAAATCATTCCTTCATTATGGTATCTTTATGAACGCGGTTTTCTTGATCATAATTTAATTATTCTTGGTGTAGGCAGAAGACAACTAAATGAGCAAGAATTAAGTCTTTTTGTTGAAGACTCAATTTCTTCCGTTGTGACCGCAGAAAATATTGAATTAATTAAGCAATTTTCCAACTCAATCAAGTACATTGCCGGAGAAATTGATAAAGATGATCTTTACGTAGAAATTCGTCATCTCTTGAAAAAAATCAAACCAACTCAACTGATGGTATATTTTGCCACTTTGCCAAAATTGTATGCTTCATTAATTTTTCAACTTAAGCATCACTGCTTTTCTCAGTTTGAAAGTTGTCAAGACACTCGTTTATTAATCGAAAAACCCTTGGGGCATGACACAAAATCGGCGTCAATTATCAATGCTCAGTTGAGTGATTTTTTGCCCGAGGCTCAGTTGTATAGAGTAGATCATTATTTAGCTAAAGAAACAGTGCAAAACATTATTGCTTTTCGTTTTGCCAACGGTGTTTTTGAACATCTTTGGTCGGCTAAATATATTGAAGCCATTCACTTGACTTATGCGGAAACCAACGGTGTTGAAGGTAGAGAAGAATTTTTTGCTGATGTTGGCATTTTGCGCGATGTTGTACAAAATCATATTCTTCAACTTCTTTCACTAATTCTCATGGA
>CAZTME010000046.1:0-8813 GCA_964614795.1 uncultured Pseudomonadales bacterium
TTTTTTACGTTCTTAGCCGCCATGCCCGCCTATGAGGGATTAATTTTTAATGGCGAGTTGATCGTCATGACTCTGGTTTTTTTGGGACTTGTTACACTCTTTTTTGGAAAAATAAAAACCAATCGTGATTTTTTTGAAAATACCTTACTCAAACCTAGTTATAGATTATTTTTTTCCGGTATATTTTTTTCCTTAGCTACATTAACGAAAGTGCCTGCGATTATGGACTTTTTTGCCGTGCTGGTGATTGGTTGGTTTTATTTTTTCGATCAATTTTTTCTTTTCAATAAACGAAAAACTCGCTTATCAAAAAGCATTATCTTGATTGGTCGATTTTGGTTGTGGATGGGTCTTGGGTATATCATACCAATTTTGCTTTCTATCATTTGGTTTTTTTATCAAGGCGCTCTTTCAGATTATTTGGAATATGGTCTTTTATATAGCGTTAGATATTCACAATCGTGGATACCTGCTCATCTCACAGCCAATAACGCATGGCTCTCTTCCTTGCCATTCAAAGCCAGTTTAGTGAGTTTATTCATCATCTTAATGAGTGTCTTGGGGAAATTTTGGTCTAGCAAATTAAGATTTGGTGTTAGTTGGTTATTGTTTGCGTTATTTGCATCTTTACTCTCCAATCGTCCATATCCTCATTATTTTTTACAAGTTATTCCTCCATTGCTTTTGGTTATTAGCGTGAGTTTTAATGATTTTATTGATTTTTTTAAGAAGAAAAATTCTTCATTTCCGAATTTTTCATTGATTTCCACTACTCTGGTCATAATTTTGGTTTTTTTCGCACATTGGTTAGTGGAAATGAAACAATACGACACCTTTGCTTATTATCAAAGATTCACAAACTTGATCACAAATAATATTAGCGTGGTGGACTATCGCAACTCTTTCGACTCGTTAGTAAACAGTAATTATGAAGTATTATCACTACTTAAAGCTCAAGAGAACGCTTCTCTTGAAATTTGGGGAACTAATCCAACCTTGTACGCAATGAGTGGTATTTCTCCTTCTTCCAGATTTACCGTAGGTTTTCATGTTAAAGATTTTCAAGCTGAAGAAGAAGTTTTGTCCCTAATCAAAAATAATTCTCCAAAATTTTTAGTAATTATGAAAAATGAAGAAATACCTTTTGCTTTAACTCAAATTATCAATGAAAAATATAAATTAATTTTTATAGATGATAAATTACAACTTTTTAAACTTAAATGAGAAGTGTTAAATTATTTGTCGTATAATGAGCCCATGCCTTCAACTTGGAATCAACTCCAGGAATTACCTCCAAATAGCAAATTACCATTTTCTTTGGCGGGGTTATTAACTATTGCAACAGCCTTTTTGGCGGTTTTACCTTTGGGAGTAATTCAACCGGTTGTGCCGCTTTTTTACAGTTTGCCCACCGATCAAGTCTTAGTAAGTAAATATTGGCTATTGATTTTTCCGATTTTTGCTACCTTCACCATGATCTCTCATTTATTTTTAATTTGGTTTGCTCGACAATTTCAATCAATCGTACTTCAATTATTTACTTGGTTTACACTAATTGTTATTGGTATTAATTTTGCCATTTTAATAAGAATTTTATGGTTACTTTTGTAAATTATTCATGATTACAATATTTTCATTTTTGACTGCCTTTATTATTTCCATAATCAGTGGATACTTAGTAATTAATTGGTATAAAAAAAACAATTGGCTGGATGACCCAAAAAAACACATTCATATTAAAAATACTCATCTTCAACCAATTCCCAGAGGTGGTGGCATAGTAGTTTTTTCTGCCATTTTTCTAGCGTCCATTTTTTGGTTAAATTGGGATACTTATCTTGTATCAATTATGATGGGAGCTTTAATACTCACCATTGTTGGTTGGTGGGATGATGTTGCGGACATTCACCCATTTATCCGATTGGGAGCAAATTTGCTTGCTAGCTTGATCGTAATTTTCTCAGGAATTGGTATAGCTTATATTACCAATCCTTTAGGCGGAGTTATTTTCTTAAACTGGCCAAGCATAGAAATTGCTTGGCTAGCCAATCAAAGACCGTTCTGGCTCATTGCCGATTCTTTGGCGTTATTATTTATTATTTGGAATATGAATATTGTTAATTGGTCTAAGGGAGTGGCTGGGCAACTACCGGCTTTTGTCATGACTAGTTTTTTAGTGCTCAGTCTTGTGGCTGGAAAATTTCTTGACGATCCAACCAACTTTGATTCATATTTGTTAACGTTAATCTGCGCTGGCGCTTTTGCTGGATTATTATTTTGGAATTGGCATCCGCAAAAAATGATGCCTGGTTATGGGGCAGGTACTTTGGCGGGTTATTTTTTGGCCATTATTGCCATAATTTCTGGAGCCAAAGTGGCTGCAGTAGTAATGGTTCTGGCTATTCCCACCGCCGATGCCATTTTCACTATAGCTAGAAGAATTTATCGAAAAAAACCACCTTATTGGGGAGACAGAGGTCATCTTCATCATAAATTAATGGATCAATTTGGTTGGAGTCCGGCTCTTATCTCCGTTTTTTACTCAGCAAGCAGTTTATTTTTTGGCTTACTCGCTCTCTACTTACCTTCCTGGGGGAAATTGATTTCATTAGCAATTGCTGGTATTCTCGTATTAGGACTGCAAATCGAGGCAAAAAGAAGATCTTTGAGGTAATGATTTTATATTATTAGACTTGTCGTACAATAACATCACGATTGATTTGCTCATTTTTTGGTCATTTACTGCAATACTAGATCACTCAATTAGCTATGGCAACTATAAGTCGCAAGAGTCTTGAAGATGTTCCATGATCTGTATCAAATTAATTCATGTTTAGATTGCGTGACAAGTCTATTGTGTGAAAACTCTAATCTTGATATTATGAGATAATTCTGCTAGAAAGAAGTATTGATGATCATGCCTACTCATTTACTCGCAGTTTTAAAATCGGCCAGACCTAGACAGTGGATTAAAAATTTATCGCTTTATGCCGCTTTGTTTTTCTCTGGATTTTTCTTCTATGCTCCTTCGGACAGTATCCCTTATTTTTGGGTAGTCACTTGGGCTGTGATTGCTTTTAGTTTGGTCAGCTCCGGTGTTTATTTAATCAATGATGTGGTTGATATCAATGCCGATCGTCAACACCCATTTAAGAAAAAAAGACCAATCGCCTCTGGTCAAATTTCTATTAAAGAAGCGCTAATTTGGGCCATCATCTTTTTTTCTTTGGCACTGATCATTTCCTTATCCCTAGGTTTATTTTTCAAATTATTATTGATTTCATATATCATCCTTCAATACTTGTATGCTCGATGGTTAAAACACATACCTATTGCGGATATTACGATCATTGCCACTGGATTTTTAATTAGAATTTACGCCGGCGCAGTCGTCGTCAATTTGCACACTAATGTTTGGTTTTTACTCACCGTCATCTCCACCTCATTGTTTTTAGCAGTGGGTAAAAGACAAAGCGAAAGAACTTTATTGGAGGGTCTAGAACAAAATGTTGGCAAGACCAGAGCCAGTTTGAAAAGATATTCCGACCGTTTGTTGGATCAATACATTGGCATGTTTGCCACCGCATCCTGGCTGACTTACGCCATTTTCACTTTTCAATCGTCTCTCAATGAAGTGGAAGGCGTAAATACCAATGACCTTTATTATATGTTCCCGGGTGGTTTGCAATCTTTTTTTAATTCCATTTCTGAATTTTACATAATTTTACCCAGAACATTGCAATCTCAAAAATTTTTAATGTTATCTTTACCTTTGGTTATTTTTGGTGTGATGAGATATTTGCAACTCATTTATGAACAAAACAAAGGCGAGTCTCCGGAAAGAGTGTTGCTATCTGACAAGCCGTTATTAACCACCGCCATCTTGTTTGTAATGACAGTTTTTGTGGTAATCTACATTTTACCTTTACTTTAAAACTTTATGAATTGGTTTTTTTCCTTAAAACCGAGCTTACTATTATTTATCGTCTTCATTTTATTGTTGGCCGTGGTCACTCGCTTTTACAACTTAAATTATCCTAATGATTATTATTTTGATGAGGTTTATCACGCTTTTACGGCCAAATTGATAGCTAGAAATGACCCTAGAGCTTTCGAATGGACTCATGGCAATACGATTGAAAGTCCCAGCACCTATGTTGAATGGCTTCATCCTCCTTTGGCCAAATATTTTCAAGCAATGGGCATACTGATTTTTGGTGAAAATGGTTTTGGCTGGAGATTTGCAAGCGCGATATTTGGCCTAGCTACGATCATCACCACAACGATACTCTCTTGGGTGCTTTTTAAATCCATGAAAATTTCTATTTTAACCTCAGTATTTCTCTCAACTGAGACTCTAATGTTAGCTATGTCAAGAATAGCCATGAATGACATATTTCTCAGTTTTTTCGTTATCGCTAGCATTTTAAGTTATGTTCATTATCGATTCAATCCAACATATTTCAGATTATTTTTAGTAGGGATTTTCACCGGATTGAGCATGGCTTCAAAATGGAGCGGAATTTTTATTTTAGCCTCCATACTTCTTTTTGAAGCCATCAATCAATTTTTGATTGTATTTCATCAACTTAAGAACAAAAAGGCAATATCTCTTTCTCCTTGGTATTATCGTCTCACTTTTTCAATTTTTACTTTATTAATCATGCCTTTTTTAATCTACATTATGTCCTACTTTTTAATGTTTAATCAAGGCAAATCATTTGATCATTTGACTCAGTTGCACAATCAAATTATTAGATATCAAATTAATCTGGAGGCTACTCATCCCTATCAATCAACTCCTTTTCAATGGATTACCAACACCAGACCAGTGTGGTTATTTGTTGATTATGGAGAAAATAATGAGAGAAAAGACATGTTTGCTTTGGGTAATTCATTTTTATTACTCACTGGATTGATAGCCATTATTACCTCAATTACTTATTTAATTTTTCAAATTCAAAAAAATAAATCTTTCTTGAATATTTTATTTTTTAACACAAAAGAGTCTTTTGACACCAAACAAGTTCAATCTCAAAAAAAGTATTTGAGTTATCCTTTGCTGGATATAAACAACAATTACTCACTTTTTATACTCATCTTCTCATATCTCATGCTATGGATTCCATGGCTGTTTTCTCCCAGAATTATGTTTTTTTATCACTATACACCAGCTATTCCTTTTTTGTTGATTAATTTGGCTTTTTGGATAAATTCTTGTGATGATTATTTTCAAAATAGATTTAAAATTAAACAGAATTGGTTTTTATTACCAAGCACAATTTTCCTAATTATAAATTTTCTAGTATTCATTTGGCTTTTACCTCAAATAATTGCATTACCAATTCCCTTGTTTTGGAAAAACTCATTAACTTTTTTTGGGTTGTGGCAATAATCAGATTATCTATACTTCTATTCCAGAAAGCGAAACAATTTTATTCAAAAAATTAAAAGATCTGATTTCATTCATTGAATTAATAATTAATTCTTTCATTAATGAAACTTCTTTTGAAGAAATTTTAAACTCTCTAATAATTCTTTTTCCTTTGATAGAAGGGCCTTGAACAAAATCTAAAGCTACGTGCGTAACATCGAACTTGATATTTGTAGAAGCCTCAGCCAATATTAAATAAAAAAGCAATTGCCTATATTCCCTTCCTCTTAGTTGTTCCGGCAACTGTTTTTCTTTATCGCTTAAGTTATTCAGAGAGCTTTGAGTTTTGCCCAATATATCATTAATTGACTTGATTTTACCTGTTTTATAGTCAATTATTCTAAAGCTTGATTTTTCATCATCAGCCCATTCAATTAAATCAATTCTTCCTTTGATAGGAACATCATTTAAATATAAGGGTTTTATGCTTGTTCCTAGTTGCTGTTCAACAAAGGCTATTTTTGAACCATCATTATACTCAATGTTGTTCAAATATTGACTTAATTGATTTTTCAAATCTTTCTCCCAACGAGTGATTTCTTCAGTATTTGTGATGGTATTATTTGCCTGTTTGCGAAATTCCAAAATTAACTCTTCAATAAGTTTTTTATCATCAATTAATCGACAATCTACTAAAGCTTGGTTTAATTTTGATAAGGCTGTATGCACGAATATTCCATGCAATTGAGATAAAGTTTGCGAAGTAGGTAATTTAATAAGATCATAAACAAGAAAATCTCTGGGATTATTTAAAAATCTATTAAGGGAAGTTGCGGATAGAACAAAAGATTTGAGTGATTCTTCAAGAATGTCTTTAATTAAATTGTATGAAAGAAGAGGTTTTGGTTTAAGTAACAATTGATCGTGAATTTCTTGAATAGAATTTTCATGAGTAGAAGAAAATATTGATAAAAAGGAAGATTCGGTTGGCAGATTTTCTCCACAAAGTTCATGCAGAAAAAGGCTTGGAGAGATATCTTTTTCTTTTTCGGTGTTCATTTCATGCGAAAATCTCACCAAAAACAAGTATTTGAGGGCGCGAGTAATAGCAACATAAAACAGTCTCCTATCATCTTCGTTGCGGGAATTCAACTCATCAGAATCGTGATTCAAATCTATTCCGGATGAAGAATTCGCCAATAAATTATCTGGAAATGGTAAAAATGGTTTTTTTCTTGTATTGCCCCATTTTTTATCTACCAAGTCCATAAGAAAGACCGCCTCCCATTCTAGTCCTTTAGCTTTATGAACGGTGGAAATTGTCACAGAATCATGAATACTTTCTTGCGACTGAATAGAAATTGATAGATTTTGAGCTTTCAAAGTGTGTAAATAATCAATTAGATTTTCTCCATTTAACAATTGTTCTTGGTTTTCATAGTACTGTTTCAAATGCGACATCAAAGATTTTATGGCAGGCAAAGATTGCGAGTATATGCATTCATCTGAAGAATCCATTTTTAATATTTTTGATAGTAATCCGGAATGTTCAATTACTTGCTGAATCCAGTTGTAGCCGTTTTCAGTGAATAGAGAATGTAATAATCTGAAAATAATTTCTTTTTGAATTACCAATTGATCAAAACTGGAGTTTGAAATTGAGTGCTGTGACAATTGATTTTTATATATATCAAAATTTTCAATTATTTGCCAAAATGATAGGTTTTTTTTAGCCGAAAATCTCGATAGGATTATCAATAAATTTGGGTCTACGTTTAACCAGCGTGAAAAAAGCGCCTTCATCGAAAGGTTGGAATCTTCTTTATTTTTAGATAAGGCAATAATGAATTCGCAGTATTGAATTAACTCATTAATCAATGGGTCATCCAAAGCATTTTTGGACTGAAACGATTGAAAAGGAATTTTTGCAAACATAAGAGCGTCAATGATTGCTTGCGCATCTTTATTATTTTTTATTAAAATTGCCATTTGTGAATAATTCATGCCTTTTTCATTTAACTTTCTGATAGCAAAAATCACTTTAGCGATTGAATCAATTCGATCATTACCTACTAAAAAATCAATACTTTCTTTAATGAAATTATGGCCAATTAATTTAGTATTTAAAGCATCGGATAATTTATTTGGCACATTTTCATTAATAGAAGTTTTATATATAGAAGCTTGTTGAATGTTAAAAGCAGAAGAATACATCTCTTGAGAACATCGATAGCCTTTCTTTAATGAAATTATTAAAGCATTAGGAAACCAATTGATAAATTCAACAGTATTTAATAAAGAAGCACCCTGAAATCGATAAATTGATTGATGCGGATCTCCAACTACGAAAATATTTGCTTGATCCTGCCAAAATTTGGTCAAATTGAAAACTAATTTATTTTGAGCAGAGTTTGTATCTTGGTATTCATCCACCAGTAAATATAAATATTGTTCTTGAAGCATATCTGCAAGCAATTGATCTTCAGCAATTTTTTGGACAGCTTGAAAAATGATGTCATCAAAATCATATTTTTTTAATTCAATCAACAATTTATCATACTTATCATAAACTAAGGCAATCTCGGTCATTTGCGCCATTGCGTTAAGACTCAGAGCGGTATTTTTCTGAACCGGTTGGAAAGCGTTATTTTTGTGAGTTTCCAATACTTGTTTGTATTGTTCAACCGAAATACTTTCTCTTTTTAGAGTACTAATATAGGTCTTAATTTGTTTGACTCTTAAATCCATAATTAATTTTGGTTTTAATGCCTCCAATGGTAATTCATTGATAATGCCGCGAATGAGATGCAATTGTTCAAGTTCCGAAATTACTTTAGATGAATAAAATTGAGGAAAATATTCCGGATTTGATTGAATAATATCCTGACAAAAAGAATGAAAAGTTGTGATATTAACTTGATAAGCTTGAGTACCAATGAGCGTGACTAAGCGACGGCGCATTTCATGCGCCGCTGCTTCCGTAAAAGTAAGAGCTAAAATAGACTGAGCAGAAGTATCCGTTTTTCGTAAAATATTAGCAATTCGTAAAGTTAAAACATGGGTCTTGCCTGTTCCTGGACCGGCCAACAGTAGTACCGGTCCATCTATCGTTTCAACAGCTTTCAATTGATCTGAATTTAAACTCTCCAAAGCCTTTAAAAATTTTTGATCACTCGGATTGTTCATAAATAATGATTATTTTTGGCGATCTCACATTAGATTTGTCGTGCAATAGTAACATGAATTAATTTGATATAGATTTTGGAACATTTTCAAGACGCTTGCGACTGATAGCAACCAAAGCTACTTGAAGGATCAAGCAAAGCAAAAATGACTAAAATGTGAGCAGAGAAATCTTTTTGTTATTGCTCGAGAGGTCTATTACAACACATTTTTTTTTACCAAATCAAGGCGAGATCATTAAACCAAAATGAAATTC
>CAZTME010000047.1:0-8669 GCA_964614795.1 uncultured Pseudomonadales bacterium
AAGCATAACTCTCTTTTGAGTTTGCTCTAGGTTAATACGTGTTTTTAATAAAAACCGTTTATTGATTTTCCGGAATAATTTTCACCTTGGCTTGAATACCTACAGCTCCAAACCCAGTTATTCCCAAAGGTTGAACCACCGGAACTTCAGCCGAGTAAGTGCCTGGCTGAATTACTCTGGCAGAGTACTCAAAACTGCCGGCATTTGGCGCAATCTTACTTTGACTACTTGGGTTGGGAAGCACACAAAACGAAGCGCTATTGCGTGAAGAAGGTAATCTCATCACATAGAGTTTGCTTGGATTATCCCACCAATCTGAAGCAGGATCAGAGAAAACTTCCAACCCCGAAGGCAACCAATCGGTGACATTCCAACACCCGGTGGATAATTCCGGACCCTGATAACTTAAAACTATTTTGACAATCTCCCCCTCTTTTAGGTCGTACTCGGTTTTATCCGCTCCTTGACCGGCGTAGGCTCGACTTAAATTAACACCGGATTTTTCAAAAATACTGGCATCTATTGGCACATCGGCGGTGATTAAAGCACTCACTTCACCATTTACCGCCTCAACTTTGAAAGATTCCAACTCGGCTTGACTCATCCACTTACGCCAAATTTGAGAACTACTAAGAAACTGTTCGTTAAATCTTTCTTCACCAACTCGAAAAGTAATACCCGCTTCTCTCTCCTGATACAAAGATCTTGCCCATTTTGCCCAGAGCGCTTGTTCCAAAGTTATGATCTCACCGTCAACTTTAAGATTGATCGCTCCCAAGACAATGCTTGATGCTTCCGGTGAACTAACACCTTGAGCTAAAGCAGCCGTCATCCAGGTTAACGCGGCTTGAGTTCTAGCATCTGCGTCTTGCCAAACCAAAGCTTGGTCACTGTTAATTAAGGCTCCACTGAGCATGTTGAAATAATCAAGGGCTGTTAATCTATCTCCCGCAGAGAGAGCTCCCAATCCCAAATACAATGCTTCTTTTGATGAAAGTGATTCCGATTTGAGATTTCTCAGGGTTAGTAACTTAGGTTCACCTAATGCTACCAAACCGGAAAGGGCAATTAATCTATCTTCACGACTTAAAGTTCTATCTTGGTACTGCGTGTACAGATAATTTGCTAATTTATTAGTATCAATCCAATTGGTGTTAGTGAAACTGGTTAAGACGGAAAGGCGTAAATCTGGATCTCCATAAGGCAAGAGTTTCATGCCACCATTTTGATAATTACTTAGGGTCGCACCTAGCTCATCATTTGCATCAATGACAAGACTTTCTTGCCATGAAGTAGCCATTTCCCTACTTAAAATTACGTCCAGTCTTTCACCAAATTGGCGTCGCAATTGTTCGGTTAGTTGCTCAATCCAAATTTGTGTCACCGGCGCCACCGAAACTAAAACTGAATTTTTGGCGTCCGGCCATTCCAACACAGTATCAACGTTTAATGGCTCTAATTTTGTCCAAGTCCTTGTGGCTCGACCATTCTCCACGGTGATTTCGCGAGTGATTTTGTCTTGCAGATCACCTTTTCGCACACCATAGATTAATTTATGCGTACCGGATCTAAGAGTGGGCAATTGAAAGTTTTTCGGCAGAAATGCTTCTCCGTTTTGCTTCCATTCTTCAGTGATACCTAAAGTAGGAGCTTGAATAAAGTACTCAACTTGATCATTAGTCTTAAGCGCGGTGCCAAAACTGCGTAAGACTAAAATTGGTTCATCGCCTTCTAAATATGAGCCGGCAATAGGCGCAACCACCACTAATGGCGCAGTGACAATTACTTCGGCATTATTGTCGCCGGCCAGAGGTAGATCTCTGTCTTGAACTGCTTGGGCCTGCATTGACCAAGTGGTAATGTCATCGGGAAGCGTTGTTTCAATTTTTGCATTGCCTTGACCATCCGTAGAAATGACATCGAAAAATGCTACGTCTTTAAAGACGGATCTATCTCCCTTTTCGTTATGGACATAAATACCATTGGCAATAAAAGTATGCGGTGATTCAACCGAAAGATTGTAAACTAAGTTGCTTTCGTAAATTCTTTTGACCGATTCCACAATCACTGCTTCTCCGGCAGAATTTTCAAGCATGTCACCCAACTGAATACTATTGGCCACTCTCCAAGAATTATTGACGCGCAAAATGTGTTCCGGAGTGACTTCAAGATTGTTATTAATTATTAAGTATTCTCCAGAGAGAGTTTGGTGCGTTTTTAAAACTTTCACATTAATTAAGTTGTTGGAGTTTTCCAAATCTCTGGTTTTGACCAAATCGCCCGCTTTAATTAACTCGATGGGCTTTTGAGAACCATCTGCCATTAAAATTAAGGTTCCGGCTTTGAAGCAACCACCACCGCCTTCTGCTGCCGTAAATCCGGTAACTTTATGAGTATAGTAAGAGAAGAAGACTCCGGGGTTAGTGGCTCTGTAAATTTGATCAAGAATATTAGTCGAACGATCTCTTAAAGCCAAGAGAGCTTTGTCAATAACACTGATACCAACATCCGCTTTCACTCCTTTACCATCTTTATCTGTGACTTTCAGATTGGCTGAAAATTTTTCAGCGGGTTCATAGGCTTTATTGATGTTTGAAATGTTGATATTGAGTCGAGCCAACTCACGATCATAGTTCCATTGTTGGGGGTAAGAAACTTTAAATGCGGAACCATCATACCAAACCCCCGTCAACATCATATTTGGCGCACTTTCTTTAGTAAAAGGCATTTGAAAGCTGGATGATTTTTGCACTTTTATTGATAAAAGTCCACGATTGGCCGACCAAAGTAAAAATTTATTATTGTTAGCCTCAGCTATTGGTTCACCATTGCGAATAATTGAGATTGGAATGTTATCACTCAAATCGGTAGTAAATGAATCAACTCTGAACATAGAACTACCGGATTGTTCAAGACCGGATTTTAGTTCAATCATTTCGTTATCACCCATGTTTGTGGGCGTCCACATTTGAATTTCTTCTGCAAATAATTTTCCAGTCGTATCACTAAATTGATATTGAATTCTGTAAGTTTCGCTAATAGATCCATCAAACTCAATTTTTACTTGACCATTTTGGTCCGAAATGGCATCCCCTTCTGTGACAAACTCGTAACGAACTTCACTCCTGTATTTAAACTGAACCGTTCTACTGACTTCATCGTAATACTCTCCATCCGGAATTTTTTCATACCAAACTCTTTCAACTTTGTAGCGCAGTGGCAAATCTTTGACTGGTTCACCGGCATAACTTTCAAAATTGGGATAGGATTGAGTCACCTCTGTTAAATTAGTTCTGTAAAAACTTAGATTGGCGCTTGGACGATCTTTAGTGGTAATTTCACCTTTAGTCACGATAGTGGATGGAAAAACAGCCAAATCTACTTCTGAAGAATTTAAACCTTCCGCGGTAATTCCGGGCTGAACTGTAAAGTAAGAACGAAAAGGAGCCGACTTTTTTCGTTGCTGTTCATCTCTTCGTTGATCTTCCAAATTTATGGTGGTATTAAACTCACCACTTTGGTTGGTTAATAATTCCTGTTTAGAAGATTCTCCACCCTGATTTTTACTTAACTCAATTTTGGTATTACTAATGGGTGTCCCATCAAAAAAAGACATCTTGCCATTGAGTTCCACACTTTCACCAACAAAAGCAGCTCTTTTTGATAGATTGGTGGTTAGATCGAAGGTGGGTTTACGATAATGATTGACCTCCAAAGCAATGGAGGCAATTTTTTCTTCTTTATCTTTTTCGTAAAGGTCTATATAAAAATAACCAACCACTCCGGCCGGCAATTGCAAATGACTTTTGAAAGTGCCGGAGTCAGACACTTTGAAAGGCGCAGCAGATTGAGCAACCAATCCAATATCGTAGCCACTAATTTTTGCAACTAATTCTTTAGGCTTTGATCTTTGATCATCTCTGGGTCTCACATAACCCCAAAACTCCACTTTTTCACCGGCTTGATAAATTGGCTTATCGGTTTGACCATAAGTCCAGTACCAATTATTGGCGGAAGCTAATCCCGATCTTTCATAATATGTCGCACCTGAATAATAACCGTCCTGGAAACCGGTTACTCCTGGCAAATAAATTGAGTTGTCATCTTTTTTAACTTCCAATAAAATAGCTTTTTGGCTGAAATTCAAACTCGGTTGGGAAGCACTTAATAATCCTTCAAGAAGTTGGGAAGGAGTGTTGAAAACCGCCAAGCCATCGGCATCGGTTGTTGCCAATTGCTGACTTGAATCAACTAAATAAACATTGGCTTGACTGGCCGGCGCGTTAGATATTTTGTCAATACTCCAAACCAATGATTTTGTGTCCGAGTAATTCACATAGGCAGATAAATTGCTACTTTGAATCCATGAGAAAGTTTTAAAATCCGGATTTGTTGGTGAAGTGAAGATCACTAAATACCACCCTTTATCCAATTGAAAAGGAATGGGCAAGACACTCATATAGGTGAATTGATTGGAAATTGGTGTCACCTCCGACTCACCCACCAGCATTAAATTATCTACGGGGGGCACGTAACTTCTTCTGGTTAAATATGACCATGCGGGAATTTTTTGGTAATCTAACCATTGAGTGGCAAAGTCCGCACCGGCAGAGTATTTGTAAATTTTAATGTTGACGGGAGAATTTTGCGAGTTGTATTGAATTGGTAATTTGGGTTCTGCGCCGGGAGTGATTTCCCAGATTTGTTGTTGAGGAACAATTAATTGAGGAGTTGTTTCTTCTTGAGCCTCTGTTTCAAATTGAATGTAAATATCTTTACCCAAAGTATTCTTTGTATTACTCAACCCAAATTCTTTGGCGATTTTAATTTGATATAAAGTGGCGTAATTCAATGGCTGATTAGGAATAAAGACTGCTGTTTGGCCGTATCTTTCCCAAGAACCTTGGATTGATGGCTCAAAGGTGACAAATTTTTCAATATCTTCAAATAAGTCAGAGTTGAAACTTAATTCGATACTCGTATTCACTGGTACACTATTGGCTTGATTGCCCGGCAAAGAACTTCTAAATTGAAAAGCGCCTTGAGTTTGAAATGCCCAAAGACCCAGCACATCTTCCATTTCCGGAGCTTTGAGGGAAAAAGTATAGCTGGTATTGGCTAGTAGTTCATGTTTGGGCTCAATTAATAAAGAACCAAATTGTTCTTTAACCGCAAAGTCGATTTCCGGAGTTACTGTTAGATTTTTTTCCACTTCCTTTGCTGAAAGTGGTGAGCCCACCAACGAAAATGCGGTTTGGCGATCTATACCATCCTGGGCATCTTTAGTTGCTTCTAATTTTAGAGAACCCAGCGACACTTCTTTAAAATCATGTTTTTTATTTCCTGAAATTAGTAATAAAAAACCGATAAATATTAATACTAAGCCAAATAAAATTACTAATAAGGTTTTTTTTGATTTGAAAATTGTTTTTAACTTATGATTTTTCGTACTTTCATTAATGAAAGAATTAATAGAATCTTGAGAATTATTTTGAGTGTGTTTATCTCCTGCTTCACCCAATGATTGATTATTTAGCCCATCGTTTGTATCTAGTTGAGCATTTTTCTGAGCATCATAATCATTGACAATCTGATTTGCTTGATCTATCTCAATTTGTGAAGATTGCACTGCTGATGGATTTGCTTGATCTTCAGTGGCGACTCGATCCAGCTGATCGGAACTTAATTCTTGATCGAGCGGATTTGGTGACATGGTTTGACTGGATTGATTGTTTACATTTAACTCGGTTGAGTTGGTGGAGTTGGAATTCGCCATATAGATTTTTTGGAAATTTTTAAATTAATACAAAAAAACTTATTGGGACTTATCCGGTAGGAATTTCAATGAGAAACATTTTAATCAAACAAGCCACTTCCATTTGACAAGTCTAACAATAAGTGTAGCACTTTTATTGAAACTTGTCGCTAAAACAAAACGTTGTGTTTTTTATCCATCTGCAGATATTTTTATCGGATTGATAAAAAAGACTTACTGAGCAATAAAACAATAACAAAAAGAAAACATGTTGTCATTGTTCGACAACAAAATTTAAAAAATGCGCCAGGCGATTAAAAGTCAAAAATATGGAATTGGCTTACTTACTCAAGCCCAATCTTTCCAACAATTTGCGATAGCGTTCTTCGGATCTTTCTTGCAAGAAATTCAGCAAGCGACGTCTTTTGGCCACTTGTTTTAATAAACCTCGGCGGGAGTGATCATCTTTTTTATGCTTTTTCAAGTGATCGGTTAATTGCTGAATAGAGGCGGTTAAAAGCGCAATCTGCACTTCCGGCGAACCGGTGTCCCCTTCAAACAATTGATAATCTTTGATAATTTGGTTCTTCTGAACCTTAGATAGTGCCATGGTATCCTTTCATTATGCCCTGTGGGCGTACCGTTCATTTTTAGAAATTCCAAAAATGACAGCAACCATGATTTGAATACGAGAAAAGTATTATATCAAAAAATCTAGTCTACATCAACCTCTTTTTTGTAGGCAACCAAAATATCACCTACTTGAAAATCTAGTTTGCGATTTTTAAAGGTAAGACCGGCCTCATTCTTTGTATTTACCAAAGCAATCTCTTCCTTGCCATGCATCATTGATTTAATCACCGGGTTGGCAATAATTTCATCATTGCGTTTTAAGTGCAACCAATCCGATTTTTTAATTTGACCCGTTTTCACTCTCACACCGGCAATTCTTTCGCCTCGCATTTCGAAAATTTGCAGAATTTCTGCCTCGCCGATCACCACTTCATCAATGGTTGGCTCAAGTAACTTAAGCATTTGTTTTTCCAAATCTTCCAACAAGTGATAAATAACATCATAAGCCTTGATTCTGACGCCAATTTCTTTGGCCATTTGCCTAATTCGACCGGAAACTTTAACGTGGAAAGCGATAATGACTGCTCCTGCAGTTTGGGCGAAATCCAAATCTTGCTCGGTGACAGGTCCCACGCCCGCATTTAAAACCATTACCGACTCAGGATCCAATGCTTGAGTAATCGCTTCCAAAGTGCCGGTCACATCCGAGCGAATGATTAACTTTAATTTTTCTCTTTCCTCCAAAAGATCACTAATATTGGGATTGCTCATATCTATAGTGCCGAAACTTAATTGAGTGGGAACGGAATCACCAGCATTTTCTTCACTTAAATTGAGTGGAAAAGCTTGATCCCATACAATTTCACCGACTCTGGGCACTTCTTTAAAACCAACAATTTCCGCCGGTAGACCCGGTGTCACTTCCGTAAGATTTTTGCCAAAGGCATCCACCAAAGCTCTCACTCTGCCTTGAGCGGACTGAGTGACTAAATCTTGTCTTAATTTAAGTGTTCCTTGTTGAACAATGACTGTGGCCAAACTGCCACGCTTGTCATCTTTGCTACTCTCAATCACCACCGCTTTTAAAGGAGCTGTAGCATCGGCTTGGAAGTTGTGCAGTTCCGCCAAGACACTCAGCGTATCCAGTAAAGATTCAATCCCTTCCCCGGTTTTGGAACTCACCGGCACCGCTTCAATTTCTCCACCAAAACCAACCACCATTACTCCATGTTGTGCCAACTCACCTTTTATTACTTCCGGATAAGTGTTTGGCAAATCACACTTGGTAATAGCCACCACCATTGGCACTTTCGCCTGAGAAATAAGGCGAATGGACTCGATTGTTTGCGGTTTTACACCATCATCTATGGCAACTACCAAAATTACCAAATCGGTAACTTTGGCTCCTCTTTCCCTCATTTTTGTGAAGGCGGCATGTCCCGGTGTATCAATAAAAGTTAAAGATTTACCTTGGTGATTGATTGTGTAAGCACCAATATGTTGAGTAATCCCGCCGGCTTCTCCAGCCACGACTTGAGTTTTTCTTAAGTAATCCAGAAGTGTAGTTTTACCATGGTCAACGTGACCCATGATGGTGATGACCGGTGGTCGAGATTGTAATGCCATATTAATTAGCCTTTTTTGCTTTGATGATGGGTTCTTTTTCCGCTTGTTCTTTGTCGAAAGCCAAAACTAAATCATCAATGAGTTTTTTTTGATCTTCTGAAACGTCAAAAGCATGCCATTTGTCTTTGAATCTGGATAAATCCGACATGGTGGTGAGCTTGTGATCAACCAACATGGTGCGGAAAGCCGGATCCAGACCTTCAATCGTGTCAATTTCAAATTCTTCGTCACCGGTGACATTGGATGCCACTTGTCCGGATTGAGCCGAAACGACAGTGATTTTCCAACCAGTCATTTTAGCGGCTAAACGCACATTTTGTCCACCTCTACCAATTGCCAAGGACAATTGATCTTCCGGAACGGTGACCACAGCTTTGTGTTGTTTGTCATTGAACTCAACTTTAATGTTTTCGGCTGGAGCCAGAGCGGCTTTCATGAGCAGTTCTCTATCTTCAGAAAAAGGCAAAATGTCCAGTTTTTCATTATTTAATTCTCGAATCACTTCTTGGACTCTCACGCCTCTTTGACCCACGCATGAGCCAACGGGATCGACTCCAGATTGTGTTGATTTAACAGCCAATTTTGTTCTCACACCTGCTTCTCTGGCTAGTAACTCAATTTTAACTGCACCGGAGGCAACTTCGGGTACTTCTCTTTCAAAAAGTTTGGCAACCAATTGTTTATCGGCTCGAGAGACAATTATTTGTTGACCTTT
>CAZTME010000048.1:0-8614 GCA_964614795.1 uncultured Pseudomonadales bacterium
ATTTCAGATAAGGCCAGTATGGTGGGTTCCTTCTATTCGCCACAAACATAATACTCGATATTATCAAATAATTTAACGGACTTGCGACACAATAGAAACATGATCCATTTGCTATACTACTTAAGTGAAAATTAAATTACTCGTTACACACAAAGCCCCGGACTTGGATGCTATCACCAGTGTTTGGCTGTTTTTAAGATTTCTCCCACAACAAACTAATCATGCCAAAGTATTATTCGTTAATCCGGGAGAGACTCTCAGCCACAGAATTGCAGAAGAACATCAAGCCCTTCCGCATGAAGTCATTCATGTGGATACCGGACTAGGGGAGTTTGATCATCATCAACCAGAGAGAGCAACGCAATATTTAAGCGCTTCCAAGATTATTTTTCAATCTTTAAGCAAAAAAATCTCAAGTATTTCCCAAGATCAAGCTTTGTCTGAATTGATTGATTATGTCACTGACATTGATCAATACTCTCAAATAAATTGGCCAGAAAGCAGCACGATTCATCCGTTTTTTCGGCTGGAAGAATTGATTGCCAATTTTCACGGTCAAGAAATGATGACCGACGAAAAAGTCATGGATTTGGGTTGTCTTTTGCTTGACTCCGCCTATTTGGGTATAAAAAGATTTTTAACGGCTAAAGCAGAATTACAGAATGCAACAGAACTGCAATTAAAAAACGGCAAATGCGTGGCGATTGTGAGTGGCAATGATTACGTTTTGGATGTTGCTCAACTTTCCGGCGCGATCATGACGCTTAGAAAAGACGATAAAACCGGTGGCGTACGGATTAAATGCCGTCCGGATAGTAATTTAAATTTGCATGATTTATACGAAAGAATTATCATTGAAGACAAAGTTGGGCACTGGTATTTTCATCCGGGTGGCAAGATGTTGTTGAACGGATCTAATAAAAGACCCGACCAAATTCCCACACCTCTTAGTTTAGAAAATATTCTCACTTTCATTAAGGAAATTTATGGCTAATACTTCAAAATCAATTTTTACTAAAATTATTAATCGTGAAGTACCCGCTAACATTCGCTACGAAAACGATGAGTTTATTGCCATAGATGATATTAATCCGGCTGCTCCGGTGCATATTTTAATCATTCCAAAAAAACCCTATGAAACACTTGAAGAAGTTGAACAAAACGATGAGAAATTTCATGCCAATTTATTCTTAACCGCCAGAAAAGTGGCCAAATTGGCCGGCATAGAAAAAAATTATAAATTATTTATGAATGTCGGCCTGCAAGTTCAAGCCGTTCATCATATACATTTGCATTTAACTGGAGGTTGGAAAAACATGAGTCTCAAAGAACTGGATGAAACAGCTAAAAAACTCCACGACGATGATCTGCCGTCAACTCGACCCGAACATAATAACAGAGTTGTCACCCAATAAGAATGTGAATCAAGAAGCCTTGTTATTGCGCGACAAGTCTAATAATTCGTGATATACTACGTGTTCTCTTTTATAGAGCAAATTGTTGCTCGAAAGTGGGGAAGGAGGTGAGTTTTCATGCCTATTATCATTAAAGCAAATCCGGGAGATAGTCTTGGAGATTTAATTCGAAAATTTAAAAAACAAACCGGACAAGCGGATATTGTGCAGAAAGCTCGCGATAGAGCTGTTTTTAGAAAAAAATCGCAACTTCGTGCTGTTAAGAAAATCGAAAAAGCTCGCTTGCGCAAACGCACTCGATCCTTAAAGAAGATGAAAAATATTTCTCCACAAGTTATTCAAAGATTGCATCAAAGATTAGCGGAATAATTTCTTTTCGATTATCTTTTTATCGAAGAATAAATTGATGATTTCCTTGTTGAAAACCATCCGTTTTTCTTAGACTTCACCTCAACCAATCTAATTAGAGAAGATTTTTGAGTACTAAATTTGTTTCATAATAAAAAATTGCATTAATTTGCCAAAGTAATATTATTAGGCTTGTCGCACAATAAGAACATGAATTAATTTGATATAGATTTTGGAGCATTTTCAAGGCGCTTGCGACTGATAGTAGCCAAAGCTGCTTGAAGGAGAAAGCAACGTATGAAAATGACTAAAAGATAAGCAAATGAATCGTGATGTTATTGTGCGACAAGCCTATTGTAATAGTGCGACAAGTCTGATCGATTTGTTGCAATTAGGATCCTAAAAATGAAAATCAAAACCTGATGTTTAAATTCAGTATTTTGTTCTGAGATTTTCGCAATTGTTTTAAATTTTTAAGTTTTAAAGAGTTTATTTTTTTCGTGATTTCACTCTGGCTTTAATTACAAAATCCCATTGATCACCATCACTGGTGTCAAAACTTTTTGATTGTGTAATTTGAAAATAATTAACCAGGTGATTGCTGAGTGTTTCCTCAATTTCTTTCTTTTGATCTTGTAATTCTTTAACTTGAACTTTTAAAGATGCAACTTGAGCGGTCGCTTGCAACTGAGCTCTTCTTTCTTTGAGTGCCTGAGTGGATTGATCGGCGACAACGATCGCTTCGGCTAAAGCTTGATCATTTTCAAAAACACTTTGCAAGCTCTCTTTTTTTTCTTTCAATTCCAAGTCCAAACGTTCAATTTCTCGAGCGTTTCTTTCAATTACATTTTGCAAGTGAGCCAAAGTGCTGGCCAATTCATCCGACGCCTCAATTTCCGCTTCCGAGCCGACCGGTGCTTGATCACCTATTGATGCGGCCGCAAGCGCCTGTGAAGCCAAGTCTTCAGAATCTTGATTTTTAATATCGGAAACGGCATTTTGATCATTAGTTGAGGTAGACATTTTTTCCTTTCTTCAATATAAAAAAGTCTTTTTATACAATAATTTGTATGAATTGTTTAAGTATTCACACGCCAAGATATAAAAGATTGTAAATTTTTTAGGTATTTTGATAAGTCTAATGTAACTCAAGTCTGAATAATTCACAAGTGCAGATGAATAGGGCAATAAATCATCCAAAAAAAATACAATCTTGGTCTTGCCCAAAAAGAGAGAACCTGCAATAATTCCCTTATTATGAATGAAAACAACACATCTTTTCTTAAAGCCACAAAAATCGTAGCCACTATCGGTCCGGCAACGGAGTCACCAGAAATGTTGGAAAAACTCATTCTTGCTGGTATGAATGTAGCCAGATTTAATGCCAAACACGTTGATCCAACGTGGCATCAAGAAAGAATTCTTAGAGTGAGAGAGGTCGCCAAAAAATTAAATCAACCCGTGGCCGTGCTTTTGGATTTACAAGGGCCTGAAATTAGACTGGATCTTCCAAAAGGAGTGGATTCATTTCATGTTAAACCCGGCGATTTCGTCACTTTTAGTTCTGATCGCACCATTTCAGATAGCAATATAGTTTACGTTCCTCAAGAAGTGATTGATGCGGAAACAGAGGGCAATCGCATCTTAATAGATGATGGTGTGGGAGAATTTGTTATAGTTGCAAAAAATTCTCACAGTTTGGAATGTGAAGTTCATGAGGAATTTGACGTAAAAAAACGCAAAACTGTCAACACACCTGGAGTGATCATCAATACACCCTCACTCATTCCCGCCGATCTTGAATATTTAGAAATGTCCAAAGAAACACCGGTGGATTTTATCGCTCTTTCATTCGTTCGCAATAAACATGATATCGAAATTCTTAAGCAAGAAATGGCTAATCGTAATTTAAATAGCGCCATCGTGGCAAAAATTGAAAATCAATCTGCTTTGGATAATTTACAAGAAATTATCGAATCATGCGATGCGGTAATGGTTGCCAGAGGAGATCTTGGAGTTGAAGTTCCTTTTGAAGAATTAACCAGATGGCAAAAAGAAATTATCAAAGTTTCCAGAGAAAATTCCAAGCCGGTTATTACAGCCACTCAAATGCTCAAAAGTATGGTGGAAAATCCAGTGCCTACCAGAGCGGAAGTTTCGGATATTGCCAACGCGGTTTACGATGGCACCGATGCGGTTATGCTTTCTGAAGAAACAACTATTGGCAAATATCCATTGAAAGCGGTTAAAACTCAAGCGAGGATTGTGTCATATTGCGAGCAATATGCCAATCCTCCCGAAATTAAAGCTCTTGATTTTGATGTTAGATCGGCAATTACTCATGCATCAATTTTATTGCTTGAGTGCTCTCAAGATCCAACTCACAGCCTACACATAGATAAAGTTATTTGCCTATCCGCCACTGGAGCTACAGCTAAGCAATTAACAAAATTCCGTGCCAAAAAACAAGTTTATGTTTTTACCAATCAAGAAAATACTTACAATCAGCTGGCCTTAGTTTATGGGGTGGTTCCATTTTTAGTCGATTTTTCCGATACTTCTCTTGACAACCCAATGAACATTTTAAAAAAGGCAAAAGAATTGCAAATTGTCACTAACGGCGAGGTAATTTTGGTGGTACATGGAACCGATTGGTCGGAACCGGGTTTGACTAATTCTTTAAGAGTTTTAGAGGTGAAATAAATAATTTCTTGCCTTGTGAGGAGACAAGTTAATTTTCAAAGCTAATTTAAAGTGATTCTTATGATATACTTTACTCAATAGTAGTTGAAGTATTTTGTTAATTTTTCGTCGACAATTCGACAAAAAAATCTAACAAATGGATAAGGAGAATTTATGTCAGACAGATCAAGTGGAGTAGGAGCATTATTGGTTGGTGTCGCTTTGGGTGCAGCCGCCGTTTTTCTAGCCGATGAAAAAAACAGAGCTAAAGTTGCCAAAACTCTCAATGAAGTTTCTAATTCTGCGGTTGAATTAGCCAAAGAAGCCAAAGAAGATCCTCAAGCCTTAGCTCAAAAAGTGAAAGCGACCGCCCAAGAATTTGCAGAGGTGGCAACTCAATCTGCTCAGGAGGGTGGAGAGAAATTATCACAAAAAACAAAAGAGGCCACTTTAAAAGCTTTGGAATCAGCGGAAAAAACCCTGGCCGCAACTAAAGCAAAACTTCAAGATTAGATTTTCGCGCGCTCATAGCTCAGTTGGATAGAGCGACTGCCTTCTAAGCAGTAGGTCGCAGGTTCGAGTCCTGCTGGGCGCACCACTGCAAATAATGCTTTGGTTATTTATGCCCAAATTCCAAAGAGTAAATTTATTCTCTATTTTCAATATCTATTTAATCATTATTTTTTGTTGGTCAATTGCCGACAGTACCATCTCTTCACTTTCATCGACATTAATTGACTCAGTGGTAAGCAATACATTTTTGGTAGGTTTGATAATGGCTTTTTCCAGTGTGATTGGTTTAATCTGCGACATAATTTTCCCTAAGTATTTTCACAATCATAATCACTATTTTTTCATCAAAATGTTTTTAATCGTTTCAATTCTATTACCGTTACTCGTCATAATGTTTCCTCTTTCTGTGGTGGTCCTACTCATAATGATGGCGTTATGGGGCATATATTATGAATTAATTAATTTCGCCGATTTTTCGATAGTTGAAAAGCTTCTTCCAAAAAATAGATACTCTCATGCTATGAGTTTAATTCAAACTTCCTACGCCATAGGATTTGTGATTTCCGCGCCAGCCATTTCTTGGTTAGCCAATATTGATTATCGAATTCCATTTGCTATATCTGTTTTTTTCCTACTTTTAGGTGCGCTTATGTATAAATTAATACCAAAACGAAATTCTTTTCATTCACAGTTAAAAATCTACGATCAAGCACCATCTCACTCAAACCGCTTGAAAATTTGGCTAATTTTATTAAAAAAAGTATGGCCGATGTACTTATTTTTTATTTTAATTTATTTTCTGCATGTCACCAATTGGACCGTCGGCACACTTCTAGCTTTTGATTTACAAAATGAAAGCCTAATTGGTTATTTTCTAATTTCATTATTTACTCTGCCAATCATTTTGGTAACAGGCGTTCCCGGATACTTAGCTAAACATTTTTCAAAAAAAAGCTCAGCTTTTGCTTGTGGGGCTATTTCTGGAATGTTTTTTTTGTTGGTGATTCTTTCTTCAAATCCTTGGTTAATCGCCGGATTTATTTTTTTAGGAACTGTTGCTATGTCTATTGCTATTCCTTTAACAAAAGCGGTTTTTGAAGATTATGTAGAAAGACTTGATTCAACTCAAATGGAAATGGTGGGTATTCAAGCATCTGCCGTAAGTATTTCATACATAATTGGACCGATTTTTATTGGAGCAATCGCCCAATTTACTAATATTCAAACCACTTATTTCATCATTGGATTAATAGCATTAATCTTTTCCTTGATTTTATTGTTTAAGATGAAGGGAAAAATTAAAATGCCTCAGAAGGAATTGAACGGCTTGAAATTAATCAGATAAAAAAATAAGAATTTATCCTGAAATACTTCAGCCACGAATTAATGCATAGGCAATAAAAAGGATATAAAGTAAAATAAAAATTGCACTCTGCCACCGCTCCAAAACGTGTTTTTTTCCTAAAAATAGGCAAACAAATAACAAAATTGATGCCAACAATCCAAAGACAACATCTTGAAGACTATTCTCGCTAACCGGCAGTGGTACAATGACGGCGGTAATTCCTAAAACAAAGAGAATATTTAAAATATTTGAACCAACTATGTTGCCAATAGCCAAATCCGTTTTGCCTTTTTTGGCCGCCACCACCGAAGTAACCAATTCTGGCAAGGATGTACCCACCGCCACAATGGTTAGACCAATCACATTTTGACTCAAACCCGCATAAATGGCAATTGTGGCCGCACCTTCAACCGTCCAATTTCCTCCCATCACTAAACCAATTAAGCCTAAACTCCCTTTAAACAACAGCAACCAAGGAGACTGAGCATCTTTTTCAATTTTTGCTTCGGTCTTGGTTCCATTGAGTGCAGATTCAAAAAGATAGGCTAAAAAAATTGCAAAAAATGACAACAACAACAGTCCTTCAGATCTAGATAATTGTGCAAAACTCTCATAATTAATAATTTGATCCGCCACCATCACACCTAAAACAAAAAAAGAAAGAACTGTAAAAGGTATTTCTTTCCAAACGGTAGAAGATTTCACAACAATTGGAGTGATCAAACCGGTAATACCTAAAATAAGAAGAATGTTGGCAATATTACTTCCAAGGACGTTGCCTAAAGTTAAGTCAGTATTGCCTTGCAAAGCGGCCATGATATTGACAGCCAATTCCGGTGTTGAGGTACCAATGGCCACGATCGTTAAGCCAATAATTAATTCTGAAATTCCAAGTTTTCTGGCAAAGGACGAAGCGGATTCCACCAGCCAGTCTGCACCTTTGATTAATAAAAACATCCCAACAGAAATCATTAAAAAAGCAATAAGTAAAGATTGCATAATCTCATGAGGAAGTTATACCAAATCTAAAATAATCATGCATCCCCCAATAGGTTAAATCAGAAATGTTAAAAATTACAATAATATTTAAACAAATAAACAATAATAAAAATATCCATAAAATTTTCTTGAATAATTCCGGTCTTAAAATAACCGGTGAGAATAAAAGCAAGGGAGAAATAATTACCAATCTTGTCACAAAATTTGAAAAGTTATAGTACCAACCAAGAGAAATCAAGGCCAATCTTAACAAAGGTAGGAGTAGTAACGACACAAATATCAAACCTAAAATTCTGGAGTTTTTTTCAACTTCGGCAAACATCAAAGTGGTGTACAGAGTGAGCTGCGGATAAATTATGTAATCATACCAACCATACTCTGTTCGTTCCCCAACCGCTAATAAAAGAAAAAAAAGATGAACCAAAGTAAACGAAATGAGCAACTTAACTTTCTTCTTTTTTACTTTTTCTGAAAAAAGCACGACTGCGAAACTAATTAAGCCAACAATCAACCAGCCGTCAAAAAACAATTTCGCCACTACGGCCGGCTCAAGAAAAAAACGATTGTGAAGTGTGGACAACCCTATCTGCAGTTGAGATTGGGTGGTTTGCACTGCTAAAAATAATTGCCAGTCATATAAAAATCCATAAATTGCAAAGAATAATAGTCCTAAAAAAGCGCCAATAGTTGGGTAAATTAATTGTCTATACTTTTTCTGAAAAAGAAAATAAATAAAAATACTAATTGGAATTATTAGTCCCGAAATTTTTGTCAATATTGCTAAACAAGAAATTACCAATATGAGAATAGATTTAAATTTTAAATTCTTTTGCGTAATTACCAACAGACTGAGCAATAATAAAGTTTGCAACAAATTTTCAGCCATAACCATTCTTGATGAAAAAACCACCATTGGCAAAGTGGCAAATAAAGCCAATGAAAACAGTTGCCAGCGCTTTCTTTTGAAAAAGCGAGTGGAAATAAAGGCAAAAAGAATTAAATTAATGGTTCCTAAAATGATCAATGGCAATCTAATTACTTTTATTGATGGCTGTTCCTGCCAAGAAATTTCTGCCAGTGATTGAAAAAGTCCGGGAATTAAGCCAAACAGTGGTGGATGATCAAAAACTGGAGAGACAAAAGGTGCTTGATAGGGCGATCCCTCCATTTGATTTTGCTCATAGGCTGAAAAAAATGACCAAGAGGTGGGAACACCTGTTTGAATTAAGGAAGCGCCCAGATGACTCCACGCGTATTCATCCGCAGTTTCTCCTGCAATTGGAAAGAATTCATAATGATAAAATCTTAAGAA
>CAZTME010000049.1:0-8259 GCA_964614795.1 uncultured Pseudomonadales bacterium
AGTTTCCTGTACACGGTCTTCCGCACCTTCAAGCACATCGCCGAGGAAAACGCGATCTGCTCCTTCCGGTGGTCCGCCAACTGGCAGTGCGGTGACGGTGCAATTACTAGGAGAAGAGCTGCCACAACTTCAGCAGTATGGGGCTCTGATTACCAGAGAAATGCAAAAAACCGCTGGTGTGGTTAATGTGGAGCAATCAATTAAACCCGGAGCCAGCAAAATTATTTTTGATCCATATATTGATCAATTAAGTGAGTTTGGTTTGTCATTGCAATCGGTGGGTTTTTGGATGAGAACAGCTTTAACCGGTTTTGAGTTGGCCACTTTTACGCCGAAATCCGAGTCGGAAGAATTACCAATTGTTTTGTATTTAAGTGAAGGTTTAACTTCACCGGAAACTCTTTCCGCCTTACCAGTTCAGCAACAAGATAAACAATTTACTTTGGGCAATTTGGGAACGATGCGTTTGGCACCTAATCCCGCCAGCATTACTCGTGAAAATGGCAAACGCAGTCTTACAATCACAGCCGATGTGGAAGATGGTTTTTCCGCGCCGGAAATTAATCAACAAATTTTTGCGTGGATTGAAGAGCAAGATTTTTTGCCGGGTTACGAAGTTGTAACCGGTGGAGCCAATGAAGAAAATCAAAAATCGGTGCAATCAATTTTAGTGGCCATGACCTTGTCGGTGATTTTAATTTTAGCCACCATGGTGGTGCAGTTGGGATCTTTTCGCAAAGCTTTAATTATTGTGATGGTGATTCCTTTGGCAATTTCCGGTGTGTTTTTGATTTTTGCTTTAACCGGTACGCCTTTATCTTTTCCAGCTTTAATTGGTGTCTTGGCTTTGTTTGGCATTGTGGTGAATAACTCGATTGTGTTAGTGGATAAAATTAATGAAAATCGTCACGTAGGCATGACGGTGGAGGACGCGGTTATTGACGCTTCCGGCAGTAGATTGCAACCGATCTTTTTTAGCTCTCTTACCACGATTATTGGTTTAATTCCCATTACACTTTCGGATCCAATTTGGCAAGGTTTGGGTGGTGCCTTAATTGCCGGCCTAAGTTTTTCCGGAATTAGCATGCTTTTCTTCATACCAGTTGTGTATATGCTCATGTTTGGTGGGGAAGACAAAAAATCTGGTGTGAAAGTTTGATAAAATTGAAAAAATCTTGAGTCTTCACAAGAAAGACGTAATCTCTATTCCGAATAATTGGACTTTAGCCCGCGATAGCGTATTCAATAAATTCTTCTGGAAATTAAATTTACCGATTATACCGATTACAAAAGTTGCATTTTCGCAACTTTGTGCTTAAATACAGTGAGATGGTTTGTTCATTCGATTCACGTTTGTTAAGGTTTTTAACTTTTTTTCACTTTCTTTATTTTTTAATGATTTCTCTGCAGAAGATTTTCTTGTTGTTACTAAGTTTTTTTGATCAAATAAGATTATTCTTAATCATGATTGTTGAATTTTATGCAAGTTATTTCCAATTTTATCTGAAAGGTATTGGATATATGGTTCTCTCAAAACGAAATAGTAATTCTTGTCTTACTCAAGATAACAGGCAAGAGTTGACCATATCAAATCTGCTATTTGGTTTTGAACTTGCCATAAGCAGAGGAAATTTGTATTGAGCAAAGATTTTTTTTATAGCTTCGAGTTTAGAAAGTAGTATTTTTGTAAAAGGAGGGCAGTTTTTATGCAAGTGATTGTGGAAGCCAAAACCATGAAAGTAACTCCTGCTTTGCAAGAGCACGCAGAAAAACACGCACGCAAAATATTCAAACATTCTGCTCAAATTGTGCGCGTTCGCTTATTTTTGGAAACCGTTAAAAAGAAAACCAACGATCCCAAAGCCAACACCGTTACCTACACGGTAGAAATGCCGGGCAGGGATGTTGTTGTGCGCTCACGCGCACCGGAAATGTATGAAGCAATTACCAAAGCCTCCGCCTCCGCCTCCCGACGCGTTCGCAAAGAACTGGAGAAGGGAAGAGAAAAAGGCAGGTGAGGGAGGGAAAATAAAAATAATCAAATTGGCAACTTAGTTGTCAAGAGGAGGAAGTTTTGACTTATTTGATTCAATGGAATGCTTGGGTTTTAAAAATTCATCTGTATTTTTTTTCTCTCGCTTTCCTGCAAATAATTCAATCAAAACATCTGATTCTGTAACTGCTCCGGGAACATTAATTTGTTTTAAATCTTCTTTTAATTTGATAAGTGCAAGATTTTTTTGAGTAAGACTGGATATTCTAAAAAGTAATAACTTATCTTCGGGAGTTTTAGAGAGATTTGCGGCGGCATTTTGAATTTCGAGCGTGTTAATACTAATGAATTCATCTATTTGGCGTATTAATGCCTCTTTATATCTCTGGGTTAATTCTCGATCTTGATAAATAATTGTCCTAATGCTATCCGGCTCTCCAAAAGTTGCTGCTATTCTTTTTATAAATTGATCTCTTTCTGGGTCGTGAGCATCTAGTTCTCTTTGCTCTGCATCAGTAAAAACTTCTGTCATTTTTGCCTTTGTGATAAATTACTCTGCTAATTCTCTCTCTCTCTTAAATTTGTCAAATTTTTGAGTTAAGTAATATTTTTTGTTTGTGGACGAGGTGGGGAAAGATTGGTAAGATTTAACAATGAGTGATGATCAAAATTTGAGTAATAATGTTGTTGGTAACTCGACGGCTCCAGTGGTCAATGATGCTTCAGCGATGACATCTGGTGATCAAGTCAAGCAGGGCAAAGATCCTTTAGCGGTTTTGGAAGAGTTGTTGGCAAAACAAAAAGCCAGTGGTGCAAAAGCGGGTGGGGGAGGTGGTGCGGCCGCCCAGTCTACGCCAACCCCAGAGGAAGAAACCGCCAAGAGGCGGGAAGAATATGAGCGCCTACAAGAAGAGGCGGCCGCACGTGACCAAGCTTTGTTAGCCAAACAAACTCAAGAATTTGAAGCACTTAAAGCCACACCGCAATATCAAGCCCGAGTTGCTCAACAAAAAGAAGCGCAAATCTCTCAAGAAAATAAACAAGCATCACAAGACGGTTTTGACATCTTTCAACTTGAAACTACCAAGATTGAAGAATAGCAAAGTTTGCATCTTCCTGAGATTTTATGCTAAGCTCATTTAATGCCCGCTTCCCAAAAACCAACCGCAACCGCGCGCCAAGGTGGCGGTTTTAACCAAGGTTTTGGAGATTTTTCCGACGAACATTTGGAGCAAAATGCTCTTTCGCAGGCTGTTAATCAACAAAAGCTTGCTCAACAAGGCAGTAATTCCGGTACAACCACCGGCAATCAGCATCAATTGCCCGGTCAAGCCAAACCACCTTCGCCACCCAGAGAAATTGGTTCGTTATGGGATGAGTTAGTTAAAGAGCCGGCCAAAGATATTTTCAAAGGCTTAATGTCTTTGTTTGATTTTTCCCAAGCTTTGGGTATTGACCCTCCACAAACAAAAACGCCACAAGAGCAGGCTAATATGCAGGCAATGCATAAAAGATATCAACAATTAGATCAAGAACAGCAGGCTTTTGCACAAAAGCGTTATCAGGAAAAATTGCAAAAAGAAAAATTAGAAAGAGAAGAGAAAGCCCGCAAAGATGAGGCGAAAAAACGACAAGAAGCTCAATCCATTGCAGTGCCTTCCAGCCCCAAAAAAGGACCTGTTGGGCCAGCCGGGTCAGGTAAAAAACGAGCCGTTGCCAAACTTGAACAAGATAGAAAAACACTATCCGGACCGGCCAGCGCAAATTAATGGTTAAAATTATCTGGTCACAATATTCTGAATTGTGTTGCTCCAACTCATTTCTTGAGTATTTAATTGAACCTCATTTTTACTTGGTGTTTTATAAATATGTGGCCGATATTGAGCATAATAAGTTCCTGCGGGCAAATTTGAGGCAACGGTTCGAGAAATAATTCCATTCTCCGCCCAGTCCCACTTTTCAGTGATTTGCCAATTGATGCCATCTTGTGAAGTTCTAACATCAACCCAACCGGTATAGTTTTTTGGAAAAAATATTAGCCAATTTTCACCAGGGTTAGTATTGATGGAATCTCCAGGTGATTGAGTAGATGATTTTGCCACTTTTACTTGATCGAATGTAGAAATTTGATAATATGATTTAAGTTGCATGGTGGCATCTGGTTGGTTATTAAATCCAGGCTCTTCAAAAAAGTCTGCACCCAAACACATTGGAGTAGAAAGACATTTTTCAAAAGAGAGTTGTTGATTAGAATTTGAAGGATAGTGTTTGGAAATATCTTTAGCGTCCGCTCTGATTAAGCCGATATTTGGAGCTACGTACCAGTCTTCACGAAGAATAAAACCAGATCCCATAGGGTATTGATATTCTATAAATCGATATCTTAACGCCTCTCCGGTGTATGCAGGAGTAGAGATGGAAGTTGGTTTGACATCAACGTGCCAGCCATGACTTTTTTCAATGCCAACTCCATTTTTTGTATCTACTAATGATTTGGGAAGAAAAAGACATGCATCATCGGCTAAAATTCCTTTAACTGGTTGCCAATCCATAATGTTCTGCTGATTCTAATTGGGAGTAGGAGAGAAAGTATCACTGAAATAGAGTTTTACATCATGGGGCTTGTTTGGATTATCATAAGTTATAGGTATGGTTTCACCGGGAAGATAAACTCTCTTGTTATTGGGAAAAGAAATCATGTTGCAATTAGAATTTTCCAATCTGCCAAGTGAAATTGTTCCTTGATTGGCCTTAGGAAGAAAATTGGTTTGAGCATATTGAATAGCGATAACTAAAGTGAGAAGTGAAGCAATAAGAAAAAAAACGATAAGAATATTTTTCTGAGAAAAATTAGTTTTTTTCTTCTTTTTTTTCATAATTAAAAAATTTTGCTATTAACTCATGTTTGGTATTTAAAAAATCAGCTTATAAACCATATTAGCAAAATTAGATTTGTAGCACAATAACAATAAGCTTCTGAACTAAATTTAATCCCTTCGCCTATTTATGGCACTCTCAAAATCAAATGTTAGTTTTACCTTTCCTTAAACCAGGTAAAGCGACCGATAATAAAGTAACATTCTGTTTTGAGCTTGCTATAGTATCCACACTGACAAAATATTCATTTTATGCTTTAATTGGCGATTATGAAGTTATTCAACACTCTTTCCAGAAAAATTGAAGAAATTATTCCTTATCAAGATAAAAAAATCGGTCTTTACGCTTGCGGATTTACTGTTTACGACTTTACTCATTTAGGTCACTTGCGCAAATACACTATGGATGATGTCCTGGTGAAAACTTTGAGAGCGCAAGGTTTTGAAGTTAATTTTGTGCAAAATATTACCGATGTAGGTCATTTAAGCAGTGATGAAGATGTGGGTGATGACAAAATGGAAAAAGGGGCCAAAAAGTACGGGAAAACTGTGTGGCAAGTAGCCAAGGATTTCGAAGAGTATTTTTGGTACTCAATGAAGTTGATCGGGTGCGTTAAACCAGATATTTCATGTAGAGCAACAGAGCATATTAAGGCGCAAATCGAGTTGGTTTTAAAGCTGGAAAAACTAGGTTTTACCTACGTGATTGAAAACGACGGAGTGTACTTTGATACCAGTAAATTTAGCGAATATGGGCAGTTGGCTCAACTTGAAAAATCTACTTTGCAAGCTGGGGCGAGGGTAGAAGTTGTTGAAGACAAACGTCAGCCTAGCGATTTTGCATTATGGAAGTTTGAAAGACCGGGTGAAAATCGAGCAATGGTTTGGTCAAGTCCTTGGGCGAAGAGAGGTTTCCCCGGTTGGCATATTGAGTGTAGCGCCATGGCCATGGAGTATTTGGGTGAACAGTTTGAAATTCATACGGGTGGAATTGATCATATTCCCGTGCATCACACCAATGAGATTGCTCAGGCGGAGTGTGCAACCGGCAAGAAGCCTTTTGTGAATTATTGGGTGCATCATAATCACTTGCGGGTTGAAGGAGTGAAGATGAGCAAGTCGTTGGGAAATTTTTTTACAGTTGACGATGTGGTGGCGCGCGGGTTTCACCCGCGCGCCCTCCGCTTACTATTTCTCACCACCCACTACCGTGACGAACAAAACTTTACTTGGGAAAGCCTGGTTTCAGCGCAAAAAGCCTACGAGCGATTAGTTAAAACAACTCAACAACTAAAAAATTCCACCGATCGCACTATTTTAAGTGAAGAAAAATTGGCCAAAATTGATTCATACCGCCAAAGATTTTTCGAAGCTTTGAGTAATGATCTTGCTACTTCGGAAGCAATTACAATTCTCTATGAAGTTTTAAAATCTAACATTCCATCTCCGGATAAATACGATCTTCTAATCGAATTTGACAAAGTTTTAGGTTTGGGCCTGCTTCAAATGGGTGAGTTCGCAGTTACGGTCCCCCAGTTTATTCAAGAAAAAATTGGATTGACCACCAGAACAATCACCCTTGAATCATCAACGTGGATTTCTGAATTAGACGATTCACTCTCTCAAAAAATCAAGCTTTTGCTTGCAGAACGTGCCAAAGCGCGCGCTGAAAAAGATTGGGCAAAATCTGATTTGCTTCGCAATCAATTGCTAGCCGAAGGCTATGAAATTCAAGATAAGGCTGAACAACAATTGGTGCAAAAATCGCCAGTAGAGAAGATGCAAAGCTAATAGTTCTATAGTCCTCTCAAAACAAAATGTCAGATTTACCTCAAATCTTAATCAGAAGATGAATAGACTCGTCGCACAATAGCAACACGATTCCTTTGTTCATCTTTTGTTCATTTTCTGCTCCTTCAAGTAGCTTTGGCTACTATCAGTTGCAAGCGCCTTGAAAATGTTCCAAAATTTATGTCAAATTAATTCTTGTTCCTATTGCGCGATAAGTCTAATATCGATTGGAATGGTGGCGCTTTTTGAATTTTTAAAAAGATTTTTCATGCGTTCTCAGCATCGTGTTTAAATGTGATTGCTTTATTTGAAATTAAGAAGTTATTGGTTTCTCAATAATGATGTGAAAGAGTTGTAGTCTGCAATTGTTCACTACACAACTTCCTCCTTGCGTCCGATAGTATTTCGTGTTACATTATTATATAGTAAGTTGGTGTGATTGATCTGTTTCGACCGATCCCTCGACCGATCCCTCGACCGATCCCTCGACCGATCCCTCGACCGATCCCTCGATCAAGATCTCTAGCGAGTCAGAAATACCAACTTAACTAACATTAAATCCATATCAATCAATTAAATTGAGTTGATCAAAAAAGGATAATTGAGAAAGCAAATATAAGAAAATAAAGAAGATCAACAAAATCAGTCTGTAATTATTCAGAACTTATTGATCAATAAACCAAAAATAATTCGACAAAATGATTGAAAAAGTAATATAAATTGAAAGTAAAAAAACAAAATATGAAAAAAGCTACCTTATCAATCTTTATTTCATTATTATTTCTCACTTTGATCATTGCTTATCCAAAACCCGCTCAAGCGCAAATTGCCGTACCGGAAATTATTTCTCAAGTAGCGAATTTTTTTCTGGGAACCAGGCAAGAAATTCAAGTTCAACCTCAAGAATCTCGTCCACAGTTTCTTTACAATCCCGAAGTGGTCATTTCTCAACCCGTAGCCGGTGATCTCATTGTAGCCGGTGGTCGAGTAGACATTCAGGCACCAATAAATGGTGACTTGATCGTGGCTGCTGGTTTACTTCAAATTAATGCGCCAATTTCAGGAGAAGTGCACGCCATCACAGGCTTAAGCAATTTAAATGCAAAAATGAGTGATGATGTACGTTTGGCCGGTTTAGCTGTCAACATTTCCTCAGAAATAAATGATGACTCAATGCTGGCTGCAGTTTTTCTCAGACAAGCTGTGGCATCACGCATTAACGGCTCATTGTTGGCAGTAGCTTATAAAGCTTGGCTCAATGGAGTGATCGGTGGTGATCTTTGGCTGGAGGCTCAAGACGTTGAGTTTGATGGAGGAGTTGGAGGCAGTGTCAGAATTTCGGCTAATAATCTGAAAGTTTTGCCAAATGCTTTAGTTTTGGAAAATCTTTCCGGTTCTTTAAAAAGCGAACCAACGATAGACCCTGCCGCTCAACTTAAAGGTGATGTTCAACTGGAAATTATTCAAGAGGCAACCGCCAGCGCCAGCGAGGCCAGTGAGAGTGCTAGCCAGGCAACGATGAGCGGTTCCATTGAAAATCCCGAGCCAAATCAGCCGGATTTATCTCAGCCTGATCAACAATCTTGGTTGCCCGGTTGG
>CAZTME010000050.1:0-8158 GCA_964614795.1 uncultured Pseudomonadales bacterium
AATGTTGGAAATTGAAAGAGGTTTGGAAAGTGGTGCCTATGATAAATACACAAAATACGAGCGCTTAATGTTGGAAAAAGAACAGGGACGTTTGGAAAGATTCTTCAATGGAATTAGAGATATGAAGGGTATTCCAGATGCGTTGTTTATCATTGATGTTAAAAGAGAAAAAAATGCGGTTAAAGAAGCAAATACCAATAATGTTTTCACTATCGGTTTAGTGGATAGTAATAGCAATCCGGATGAAGTGGATGTGCCAATTCCCGCCAATGATGACGGTCAAAAAAGTGTGGAATTAATTGCCAAGGCGGTGATTGCCGGTTATGTTGCCGGTAAACAAGCGGTTGCATAGCCATTAGTTTGTCTTTTTAGTAGTATTTTCTGGGAGAAGACTTATGACATTTTCTGCAAATGATGTGAAAGTTTTACGCGAAAAAACCGGAGCCGGCATGATGGATTGCAAAAAGGCTTTGGATGAGGCTGGCGGTGATATGGTCAAAGCGGAAGCACTGGTGCAAGCGCGTGGTTTGGCCAAAGCCGAAAAAAAAGCGGATAGAGAAACGAAAGAAGGTTTTGTGGCCAGTTATGTGCACACGACCGGCAAAGTTGGTGTTTTAGTTGAATTACTTTGCGAAACAGATTTTGTCGGCAGAAATGATGAATTTCGCGCCCTGGCAAGAGATATTGCCATGCAAGTGGCGGCCATGAACCCGGCGGACAATGCGGAATTATTGACGCAACCTTACATCAAGGACGGTTCGCAAACAGTCGAATCTCTCATCAAGCAACTTTCCGGCAAAATTGGCGAGCATATCACCCTGGGTCGCTTCGTGCGCTTGGCGGTGGGGGAGTAATTCGTTGCTTTTTAAACAATAAAAATTAGAAAAATAAATCACTCTTTAGTAGACTTATCGCACAATAAGAGTTCAACTGCTTTGGAAAATCAGTTTTTATTTAAATTATGTGACAAGTTTAATGATACGATTTAAATTGTGAGTTTAAATTCTCAAGAATCATATCGAATTCCTTTTCTTAATTTCATAGAAAGAAATTATTGGTCACACTTGGATAAAAAGCGACAAGTTTGGTTGAAGAGGTTTGATATTGAGCTGAAAAATGCTTCAAATCAGGGCGTTTTATCTAGTGAACTTATGCAGTTGGCTCCATTAGTGAGATACTTCATGGTTTCATTTAATCAAGAGCTTGCTCGTTCAAACATGGCATTGTCAATTATTTTTCAATTTGTGAGCAGATTTCAACGGCTGTGCGAAGATTTTAAACTTGAGCAGTTAGGTTTTTCCGTAGAAGAATTTCGAAAAATTATTGTCCATGAACATCTGGCAAATAAGAGAATGTAACTTTTATTTACCCGACAAACATTGCATCTCCAAATGAAAAAAATCTATATTTTTCTTGAATGGCTTCCTGGTAGGCTTTGCCGACGCTAGATTCTAAGAAAGTGGTGAATGGTGCCGGAGTGTTTGGTTGTGAGACAAAGGCGCTAACAAGCAAGAGTAGGCTGGTTTTTGGTAAATGAAAGTTGGTGATTAGTCCTGATACTATCTTGTACTGATAGGGAGGAAAAATAAAAATATCGGTTGAGCCTGTTTGAGGTTGAAGTTGCCAAATGGGCTTTGTGAGTTTATCGTTATTAAGCGAGATTTGTTCTTGGGCGCAATATTCTAAAACTCTGGTGGTAGTGGTGCCAACCGCAATAATTCTTCGACCATCAATTAAAGCTTGATTAATTCTTTGAGCGGTTTTTTCTGAAAGACTGAAATCTTCAGTGTGCAATTTACCTTGTTCAAAATGAGTTTTTTTAAGTGGAGCAAAAGTGCCTAAGCCAACGTGAAGGGTAATTTCTTCAATTTGCACTCCCATTTTTCTTAATTTCTCATCTAATTCTGGTGTAAAGTGAAGACCGGCGGTGGGGGCGGCAACCGAGCCGGTGTTTTTGGCAAATTGAGTTTGATACACCGCTCGCCAATATTCTTCGGGTGAATTATGGGTATTGGGAATATATGGGGGTAGGGGAGTGTGACCTGATTTTTCTATTCTAACATAAAATTGTTCAATACTTAAATTAAACTTGATAATGAAAGTAAAATCATCTCGCAACCCTTTTGAAATATCGCCCGAAAAATCACCATCAAAAAGCAGTCGGTTGGGTGTTTTCACGCCCGGTTTGAGCAAACACTCCCAAATATTTTCGTTGGCATTAATTAACCTGTTTAATAATATTTCCACACGACCGCCGGTGTTTTTGTGAGCGAACAAGCGAGCGGGAATAACTTTACTGTTGTTTCGAACCAATATGTCGCCGGGTTTGAGTAATGTTGGCAAATCGTAGAAACGATAGTGCTTGATTTCACCACTCACTTTATTTAAATGAAGTAGTCTGGAGTGATCTCGTGGCTGGGCGGGTTTGGAGGCGATGAGTGCTTTGGGAAGTTGGTAATCTAGGTAAGAAAGATTGGGTTCTTGCGGATTGAAGCTGTCTGACATGGTGAGTATTATCCCACAATGTTGATTGATATTTGCCGATTAATTTAGTTGCGGGAAAAAAATCTCCTATTCTTTCCATATAGTAATGGTATCATCAATTAATCATGCAGGAAAACAACACTTTTCAATTTGAATTAATCAAAACCAAAGGAGCGGCAAGGGCGGGAATAATTTCAACTCCTCACGGAAAAGTGGAAACACCAATTTTCATGCCGGTTGGTACTTTAGCCAGTGTCAAGGCTTTAGATATGCAAGATGTAGAAATGACTCAGGCGCAAATTCAGTTGGCAAACACTTATCATTTATATTTAAGGCCTGGAGAAAAAATTGTCGCACAAGCTGGAGGCTTACATCGTTTTTCCGGTTGGAAAAAACCAATTTTAACAGATAGCGGGGGTTTTCAAGTTTGGTCATTGGCGCAAAATCGAAGAGAGTGGGGTAAGTTGGCAAAAGTGGACGAAAATGGAGTTGAGTTTAAGTCTCACCTGGATGGATCAAAACATTTTTTTACTCCGGAAAAAGCGATTCAAATTCAACAAGATTTGGGTGCCGATATCATCATGGCTTTTGATGAAGCGATGAGCGACACTATTTCTTTAGAAGAGGGTAGGGCCTCACTGACAAGAACGGCTCGTTGGGCGGAAAGATCTTTGAAGACGTGGGAGGATCGTGGCCGCCGCTCGTCGCAAAATAACTATCAAGCTCTTTTTGGCATCATTCAAGGTGCCAAACACCGCGAATTAAGAGAGGCGGCGGCCGCGTACATCACATCGCTTCCTTTTGATGGCATCGCTCTGGGTGGAGAAACAATCGGCTACAACATGCCGGCCAGCATTGAAGTTATGGGTTGGCTGGAACCCACTTTGCCAAAAAACAAACCTCGTTATGCTATGGGATTGGGTCGCGAGCCTCAAGACATTATCGATGCTGTCCTAGCCGGTTTTGATATGTTTGATTGTGTTGGACCCACTCGCTTGGCAAGAAATGGCGCACTTTTTATTGGTGAAGTGGACTTTTCAGCCTCAACTCCTCAATTCAGATCTTTTTCCGGTCAAACCAGAATCAACATTGGTCGTAGTGAATTTGCCACTCAATTTGAACCAATCAGCACTCACTGTGATTGTCATACCTGCTCAAATGGCTACTCATTAGCTTACCTACATCATCTCTATAAAACTCAAGAATTAAGTTATTATCGTTTAGCATCTATTCATAATGTGCGCACCATGATCCGTACCGCTTCTCAATTGCGCAACTGGATTTTGGGAGATTAGGTTTGTCGCGCAATCAGATCCTGACTTAAAAAGAATTATGTTACTATTGAGCGAAAAGAGGAAATAATAAAAACTTCAGTCGCACCTTGCCAGTATTACTGCTTTTTGACACAATAGACTTGTCGCGCGATAAGTCTAATATTTTTTTGCATAACGGAATCCTGATTACTTTGATAAAGTAACCTTATTGTTATTGTGCGATATGTTTAACATATATATCTTTATTGTAACTTCAATTAACTAAAGTAGTTAAGCCACTTGTAATGTCTCAATTTCTTAAGATGAAAAAATCATTTCGACACAAGCACCAGTTGCGAAATAGTTCCAAGTTTCAAGTAAAGAAATTTTTTTCAACTTTGATTTTTATTTCTCTTACTATAGTTTTGATTTTTTCTTTACTTGGTTATTTTTTATATCGCACTGTTTTTCCACTTTTATTTTTGCCGGAAAAAGATGATTTGACCTTAATCTTATTTGAGAGCAGTTCCTCAAGTGATGTGAGTCTAAATAATTCTCAATTGAACAATCTTTGGTGGCTTTTTATTCAAAGACCTCATCCGCAATCATCTTTAATTATTCCTTTAGAATTATCAAATAACTCCTCCATTGATTTGGGTTTAGAGCCATCAATCGAGTTGAAAAATTTATATACAAAATCTGATAATCTGGAACTCTCAACGATATTTAATGCCGATAATCGTTTAGATGCAATTAATTTATTCTCACAAGCCTTGGGTTTAGTTGTTACCAATATTTTGATTTTGGAAAAACCTGATAATTTACCAGAATTTACGGCCGATCAAGCAAAAGGGTGGATTAACAATCAGTTTTTTCAACTGTTTTTTCGAGGAATAAAAAACGGGACGTTTGATCAAAACTTACTTTCATTATTAATCGCATCACAACAGGTTGCAGTTCAAAATACAGTTAATGAAGCATCAAGTTTGTTTTCATTGTTGGATAAACAAGATGTAATCTTAATCCCAAAGATAGATTCTCAAGCAAAATGTTCGGTTGCAGTCTTAAACGCAACTAAATTAAATGGTTTGGCCGGCAGAATGAGTACTTTATTGGAGAGAAGTGGGGCGGAAGTAATTAGGATTGATGGCACTAATTTGTTGCAATTACTTAATTTTTCTCAAAGTCAGGAAGAAAATTCGGAAAATAACGATCAATTAAATTCTTATCTTTTATCAAATGATGATTCAACTAAAATTTTAATTTCTCCAAATTCAGAACAGGCTTGTCAGGGGGTTGTTAAGGCGTTAAATCGAATTTTTTCTACTAATGAAGTTAGAATGGAAGAAGAATTGCCTTCACGCTATCGAGCGGAAATGGTAATCGTTTTGAATGAAAACTTGCTTGAGGAAGGAGTATTTAATCTCAAACTCACAGAGGAGGAGTAGGGTAATTTTTTTTTAGACTTGTTGCGCAATAAAAAAATGAATTAACATGATATGTATTTTGGAACATTTTCAAGGCGCTTGCGACCGATAGTAGTCAAAGCTAGTTGAGCGAGAAAACAACTTAAGAAAATGACCAAAAGATGAGCAAATGAATCTTGTTGTCATTGCGCGACAAGTCTATTGAAGTCTGTCAATATCCTCCGAGGTGTAATGTTCACGCCCATAACTTGATTCTTGTTCCTCTATTTCTTCAGCATTATCATCTAAATCTTTAATTATGTTATCTCCGGAATCTTCTTCCAAGAGTAGCAAAGTTGATTCTTGTTCTTCTCCCAAAGCATTAACTATGGTTAAAGGAAAAGAGTTGTTATCTTGATTTGCCGGACTACGGTGTATTTCACGAATGAATACTTGGCAATAATTTGTATCCAGATTATAAATGATGCATTCATACTTATTACCTGTTTGCATAAGTTGAAGTAGGCGAAAAGAGACGTCATCCGGCAAAGAACCAATATAAATGCCATTGAGAGTTTCAACGGAAATGAAGCGTTTTTTTGGCTTGAGGATACATTCTTGTCCACTACTCAATTCTTGAAGAACTTGTTTCCCAGCCAATCGGTGCAATTCGCAAATTTTTGATACACCAGGTTCTTCGATAAATTGCGTTCTGGAAAATTGCAATGGCTTTATGGTCTCATTTTTTTCTATGCAAGCCAATTGTTTTTTAGCGATTGGGTTGGTTGCATCAAGCTTAATTACCTCTAAAAACTCTATTTTCGCTTCTTGTGTTTTTCCTTGTTGAAGTAACGCCATGCCCAACCTGTTGCGAGCGGAAGTATCTTGACTGTTTATTGTGACAATTTGTTGATTGGCTTCAATAGCTTGACTCCAATCGCCATTTTTGGCCGCTTGTATTGCCAGAGCTCGAAGATCTGTTAAACTTCCCATATTTATCTTCCTTTTTTTAGACTGGTCACTTGATCACAAATGATTATCTATTTATCATTTTGTCGCGCTTCCAATCCCTTTTAAATTGCATGAAGGATACAAACACAACCGCTTTCTGTCAACTAGTGAGCTTGAAAATGAATTTTTTGTCTTTAGAAAATAACGGGTATAATAGATTGAAGGAATTTTTTATGGCAGGACACAGCAAATGGAATAACATCAAAAATAAAAAAGGTGCTACTGATGCTAAAAAAGCTAAAGAATTTGCCTTCATCGCCAAACAAATTAAACAGGCGGTTAAGGAAGGTGGATCCGATAAACCGGATTTTAATCCTAAATTAAGAACAGCTTTGGATAAGGCTAGATCCGCCAATATGCCTAAAGAAAAAATTGCTAAAGCTATCGCAACTGGCTTGGGAAAGACCGCCAGTGGAGCAGTGTTGCATGAAATTTTATATGAAGGTTATGGTCCGGAAGGAGTGGCAGTTTTAGTTCTTGCTAATACCGATAATCCCACTCGCACCAGTGCACAAATGAAGTACGTCTTTAGTCGTAATGGAGGTGTTTTAGCCGGGCCTAATGCGGCCAGTTTTTTATTCAAAAAATCTCAAGATCAAGAATATATTCCTCTCTCGCCAATTATGTTAAGTGATGAAGGTTTAATCGTTTTTCAATCCTTGTTGGAGGCATTAACTCAAGATGAAGATGTTGAAGAAGTTTATCACTCCGCTGGTAATGTTGAGGAAATCAATTAGAATTTAATCCATGAGACGAAGAGAAAAATTTATTATTACTTCAATATTATTGGCCGGTTTGTTGCTTTTGATTCAATCTCTGCCACTGGAATGGAGAATGTTGGCTAGTGTGGGTTTGGTAATCATTACTTATCTAGTGAGTGGTTGGGCTTTGTGGGAAAATTTGGATAAACACGAATGGCTTACAATTTTGCCTATGCCAGCACTTTTTTCAGGATCGGTGGCTGTTTTTTACACATTACTCCCCGGCGCTTTATTATCTCGAATTGGCATTTTTATCGTTTTTGCCATTGGTATGTACGCTTTGTTGTTAACAGCGAATATTTATTCTGTTTCCAAAGGTCGTTCAATTCAATTGCTTCACGCCGCTCACGCGGTTGGTTTTTGGTTCATGATGGTGGCTTCCTTGCTTTATACTGAAGTGTTCTTTGCTTCAAAAATTAATCCGATTTTAATCGGATTGGGCGTTACCTTAATTCATTTTCCCATTTTATTTGTTTCATTATGGTCAATGCAGTTGAAGGAAAGAATATCTAAAGAAGTAATTGTCTACGCCTTAATGTTTTCTCTTTTGTTGGGAGAACTGGCATTTTTATTCGCTCTACTACCCATTTCCGTTTGGGATAGCGCTTTACTAATTATGGCAGTGATGTACATTACAGTATCTTTTGTAAGGAGTGTTTTACTAGGTAGATTGTTTGCCAGAACTTTTGCTGAGTATGCTTTGGCTGCAATATTTATTGTGATTTATTTCTTGGTTATTTTTCCACTGAAATAGCTACATATCTAGAATTAATCCATATCCAGATTAAAAGATAGATTGCTTTTTTTGCACAATATCAACAGAGTAATTTGTTTGATAAGTGAAAGGGGTTTTAATGAAGATTTTCTCAGACAAGAAGTATGAGGCGATTTAATTAAATTTTATATAAAAAAGATTGATATATCAATCTAAATTATAAATAAAAAAGAGCAGGGCAGGGAGGTAAAAAAAATTATGACCATTAATTTGTAATCTAATTATTAAAACTCTTGTTCATAATGACTCTGAATTTGAAGAAAAATTGTTTGTTAATTTAAATTAATAAATGAAAAAAAATATATAAAAATATGAAAATTAATTATAAAAATAAACAGGGGAGTTAGAGAAAAAAATATCAGGGTGGGTAAGGAAGAGTAGTACACTTTGATATAGTTATGATATAGTTTGATACTATTAAATTTAAGTCCTATAACAAAATATATAGGACGTTATTGGCTTCATAGA
>CAZTME010000051.1:0-8008 GCA_964614795.1 uncultured Pseudomonadales bacterium
TAAAGCGCTTTCTTGAGAGCGTTTCATTTTACTAGCCGATACCATTTCCATAGCCTTGGTAATTTTGGCTATATTGCGAGCGGTGTTGATGCGTTGCTTGACTTGTCTAGAATTGGCCATGATGATTTATGCTTGTTCGTGAAATTCCGGATGGAGTTCGTTAAAACTCTTAACTGCTTGATGCAAATCTTTTTCAGTTTTCTCGATAATTTTCTGTTCTTTTACAATACTATTGAGAATTTTGGCATGTGTAGCGTGGACATATTCTAAAAATTCAGCTTCCCATTTGGGAATGAGGTTAGCTTGGATTTTATCCAGATATCCATTGACGGCGGAAAAAATCACCACCACTTGTTCTTCAACTTTCAAAGGAGTATCCCAGCCTTGTTTTAAAGTATTGAAAACTTTTTCGCCCCTGTTTAATTGAGCTTTAGTTCTTTCATCCAAATCCGAACTGAATTGTGCAAAAGCTTCCAACTCTCTGAATTGAGCTAAATCCAATTTCATCGTGCCGGCCACTTGTTTCATAGACTTGAGCTGAGCGGCTGAACCAACACGAGATACGGACAAACCTACATTAATGGCCGGTTTCATACCGGAGTTAAATAGATCGGTCTCCAGATAAATTTGACCATCGGTAATGGAAATCACGTTTGTCGGAATGTAAGCTGAAACGTCACTGGCTTGAGTTTCAATGATTGGTAATGCAGTGATTGAACCACCACCACTTTCCTCATTGAGACGACAAGCTCTTTCCAGAAGCCTTGAATGCAAATAGAAAACATCGCCGGGATAGGCTTCTCTACCGGACGGTCGGCGCAGTAAAAGAGAAATTTCTCTATACGCCTGAGCATGTTTGCTTAAATCGTCAAAAATAATTAAAACATCTTTGCCCTGCTCAAGAAAATATTCGGCAATTGCTTGACCGGCATATGGAGCCAAATAGCGTTGCGCGGGAGTATCGGAGGCGGTGGCGGCCACAATCGTGGTGTAATTCATGGCAGATCGTTCTTGAAGAACTTGAGTGATTTGAGCTAATGAAGATCTTTTTTGACCAACGCTCACGTAAACACAAATGACATTTTGATCGGCCTGATTTAAAATCGTGCCTAAAGCCACCGAAGTTTTTCCCGTTGAACGATCTCCAATGATTAATTCTCTTTGACCTCTACCAATGGGAATCATTGCATCGATTGCTTTAATACCGGTTTGCAAGGGAACAGTAACGGATTTGCGTTGCATTACTCCCGGAGCAATTTTCTCTAGAGGCATGAATTTTTTTGGTTTTAATGTCGCCCCGGCATCAATTGGCTCACCCAATGAATTGAGAGTACGACCTAAAACACGATCGCTCACTCCAATAGACAACACTCTTCCGGTTCTTCTCACTAAAGAACCGGCTTTTAAATGTGAAGCATCTGTTAAACATACCACACCCACAGATTCTTTGCGCAGATTGAGAACCATACCGAAAGCATTTTCACCCAAATCGATTAATTCTAATGATTGTGCGTCATCCAAACCAGCGACTTCAGCCACACCGTCACCATAGCTTAAAACCGTGCCTACAGATTGCGGTTCGGTCGTTAAATTGGCGTTAGATAATACTTGAGCGAGAGTATCGGCAAGATTGGATTGTTTTGTTGACTTCTTCATAAGAATTTTTAATCGAAATATTACTACATAGAGTTGAGAACGGTGGTTTTGAGTCTGGACAATTTTCCTAGAATTGTATTGTCGTATTCTTTGGAACCAATGACAATTTTGACACCTCCTATAACTTTTGGATCAACCACTTCTTCAATCGTCACTTGGCCATGATTTTTTTGTAATGCTTGGGTGAGTGCTTTTTTTTGTGAAGCATCCAGCGCCACCGCCGAAGTAACAGTGCAAACTTGATTGGATAACGCAATTTTGGTTAACTTTCCTTCCAAACTTGCATCATAGGTTTGATTGCCAATGGTTAATTTGAGACCACCCAAAATTTCCGAATTGACTTCATAAATTAATTTTGCATCCCCTACTCTATTGGCAATGATGGTTTCAACTTGTTTTTTTTGCTCACTGTTTAATTCATGAGCTGTTGTGACAGTTAATTGAATAGGTGCTTGCTTAATCATATGTTTTGATACTTACAATTTTTTAAGAATGACTGCTAATTCTTGCGAAAGCAGTTCTTTTTGATCGGCTTTCGTTAAAGTTTTAGGTAAAACATTAGCCACCGCTTCATACATATGAGAGATTAACGCCTGCTCTTGATTACGTACACTAGCTTGCCACTCGGCTTGATAATCAGCTCGCATTTTTTCGATTAATTGTTCCGCCTCAGCTTTGGCTTTCGCTAAAATTTCCGCCTGTTGTTCTTTGGCTTCTTGTGTCGCTTTTTTCAAAATGCTCGCTGATTGCTCTTTAAGCTCGAGTTCAGTTTTAGCTTTTAATTGCTCAATTTTTTCTTGGTGAGCTAGAGCTTTAGCGGCAGCTTTTTGACCTTCCTCTACTCTTTTGGCGCGTTCTTCAAAAATTTTCAAAACAGGTTTATACAATAAAAACCACAAAGCTACTAAAACCACACCAAAATTAATTATCTGAAAAATAATCACTGAGAGTTGAATGTCCATAGTCGTACTCCTTTATATATACTCTCCTTTTTTTGTGATTAAACAAATTTAAGGATGAGGGCGACTACTAATGCATAAATAGCAATGGCTTCGGCGAAAGCTAAACCTAGAACCATGTTGGTTTGAATTTTCCCTGCGGCTTCCGGATTTCTGCCAATAGCTTCTAAGCCTTTAGAAACCAGCATGCCAATAGCAAGAGCCGGTGCGATAGTGCCAACACCCATGACGAGTGCAATAGATAAATCTGGTGACATGTGTCCTCCTATTTTTTTATTACGTTATTACTTCATTAGTGCTCATGTTCTGCGTGGCTTTGAGTGGCCATATTATAAAACACTAATGACAACATGGAAAAAACGAGTGCTTGCATCATACCGACAAATAGCTCCAAACCATAAAATGGAATTGGAATGACTACTTTGGTGATGTAAAGTAAAACCGCAATTAAAACTTCTCCGGCGAAAACATTACCAAAGAGACGGAAAGCAAAAGAAATGATTTTTGCAAATTCGGAAATAATTTCAAGCAAACCTACAAAAAACATAATCGGACTGGAAAAATTAAAGAATTTACCCAAGTATCCAAGTTGCAGATGCATAAAACCAAACATTTGAACAAAAACAATTGTGAGAAGACCCAAGGCGATAGTAGTGTTTAAATCGGCGGTGTTAGCTCTGAAAATGGGCGTCATAACGGCATGATGCTCGCTTTTTTCTTCGGCATGAGCTTCCTGTGAATCTTGATAATGATTTTCATCTGTGGAATTGCTTTCCGAGTGAGTATCGTTGGATGAATCTGTATCGGCAGCTTGAACAACTCCAAAAGTTGGTGTAGTAGAAGTAACGGTTTCATGTTGGGGAGGTTCCGGAATTGGTACCATAATTGAACCAACTCCCGGAATTAAACCGCTCCAATTATTTAATAAAATGAATAAGAAAAAAGTGGCAATGAAAGGCAAAAATAAACGAGCTTTCTTCATGTCGTTGGTGATCATGTAACAAAATTGAAAAAAAGCTTCAACCAACATTTCTCCAAAGTTTTGCAAGCCGGTTGGTTTGTTGGTGGGTTTAAGCGAGCGATTAATGGCAAAAGCGGTGATGATGATTAAGGATGAGACTATAACTCCGGTAAACATGGAGTTGGTGATTACAAAAGACCCAAGATTAAATATGGGTTCTGCTGATAGTGAAATGTGAATGTTGGCTGCCATATGTAATTAATGTGTATAGTATGCACTATTACGATCTATTTGTCTAGATTCTTATTGTTCAACAAGTCTGTTCTTGACAATAAAAACCGCCCTTGGTTTCAAGGGCGGTAACAAAATTCATTTATTCGTTAAGAACAATTACTACTGCGTAACTTCCTTGAGGATCTTCAACTTTTCCAAGATCTTCATTTAAAGTGAGAGTCAGTTTGGTTGCATCTTCAAGAAGATCGACAATGCTGGCATCCTCTCCTTTAACGAAAACAAAATTGCCTTTCTCCTCGTAAGTGCCTTTGGCATTGCCGGTACTGGTGTTGGCAAATCCCGCTTTTGTTAAAGTATCTTTAACAGTGCCTGCCAAGCCTGCTCTGCCGGTGGCATTTACGACTAAAATTTTTGATTTTTTCACATCGGTTTGGGTTGCCGATGCAGTAGCTTTGTTGGCAGTATTAGCTTTGGTGGCAGATGTGGTTGCTGTAGCTGAACCACTGGCTTGGGCCGATTCGGAAGCATCGGTGCTGGGGCTGGCATCCTCATCGATTGCCACTTCTTTAATTTCCGGTTCCGGTTGAACACTTACCACCGGGGCCGGAGTGGCATCTTTCTTGGCCTGATTTGTGATGTACATTCCTACACCTACACCAAGAGAAACGGTTACTACCAAAGCGACCACCATTACAATTATCATGCGCATCATAGGTTTTCCTCCATCGTTATTTTGCACTGGTTTGAGTTGTTGTGAACTACTACCTAATTGTCCACCAGCGAACTGGGTTAAGTCAATACCCGTTTGAACAGTGCTGGAAGAACTATTCAGTTTTTGACCAATGCTGGGTGTGTTAATACTTGGTTGGGCTTCTGAGTTAATATTTTCATTATTTGCAATCGAGTTATTTTGCGGTGATGATTGCAAATTTTCTGATATTGAAGTGGTGACGGCAGTTGGTTTGGGCAGTGGTTCACTTGAGTTGGGTGCTACCACTGGGGTTGAAGAACTGGTTTTAATTTTTAGACCTTCTTCTTCTTTTGTGCTCTCTTCATTTTGAACAACTTCCATTTCTTTTTTAGAATCTGTGTTTGCTTGGGCGGGCATGATTTCTCCTTTATTTTCTTTAATGTCATTTACTGCTTGATTAATTGTAACAGAATTTTTGAAAGAAGAGTCAGTACCGGAATTTACTGCTAGATATTCTTTTATTTCCAAACCCGTAGCCTTGGGTAATTGTAAATATGGAACCGGAAAATCGGTAATTGAAATAGTTTTCGCTATGGTTTCCAGTAAGCATGTGGTTACTTCATCACTCTCAGATGCTTGAGTAGCTTCGTTCATTTTTTGTAAAGGAAGCTCTAATTTAATTAAATCTCTTAAATTTGATGCCACTTCTGCAGAAGAGATGGCATAGACCGACATGGTGCTCGGCTCGGATTTTTTGAAGCTGGATATTAGAGCTCCGGCGGATTTTAATTCAAGATGATTAAAGCTGGCGCAGTTTTCAACACCAATATAATGTTGAGCGATGTAAAGAATTCCTTCCAGTTCAATCACACTAACTGAAGGTTCAAGAGTTATCATTGATTTTATTGACCAAGATAACGAGGTTAAAGAATTCAGATCAATACTGTGTTTGCCGGCAATCACTCTTAACGGAAGAAGTAGTTCTTTTTCAATTGCTGTCAGTTGAACTCTTGTTGCACCTTTGTGTTGATTTAAAACCGTAGGTACAAGAAAATGTGTGTTTGTAGAAAGATCCAGAGCGGGCAATAGTTTCGATTTAATTTCTTCTTTTATCGCTGAATCACTTTCCGCGTTGATAGTTTGAATTGTTTGAGTGAATAAAGAATCACTTAAAATTAAATGGTATGATCCATCTTTTTCTAGTGTAGAGAAGATTTTTTCCAATGCAAGAATGTTGAAACCACCCTTTTGCATGACTTCTAGCGAGTGTGTTGAGAGGGTGGCTATAGAGTATGAATGCGGTTTTTTGGTGGGCAGAAGTTCGGCGCATATGGCCAAATTGGGAAGCAAAATAAGAATTTTCGTAGCGGTTGACATAGCTTTACTATACCAGTCTGGAAAATCTTTTCAAGAAGAGGTTGAAGCTAATTGCATAGAGACAAATCCAAAAGTAATTTTCTTTACTTCGATAATAATTCTGGATTTAATCACTTCCCAAGAGATATTTTTTATCATTCCGGGCATGGGTTGCGAGTTCGCATCTTCAAAATAAACCAGTGACTTGAAAATGTGAGCTTCATTGTAGTTGAAAGATGAGTACTTTTTGCTGAGTTTATTTAATAAATCACTCAAAGAGTATTAATCAAAAATAAAAAACAAATCTACAAAATCTATTTTACTAGTTTTGTTGTGTTGGGCGGTAGGGCATTAGGAAAAAATGTGGTTTTCATGACAAGTAAATTTGCCAAAAATTTCTAGATTTTGGTTGTAATTTTAATTGCGGAAGTAAATGCAATATTTCAAGTCTGCTAGTTTTTGTAAACAACCATTTGAGTGATTCAATGTTGCCTTTATCTAGGACCGTTTGGATAATGTACTTCTTATGCTCTGGCCAATTTAATTCATCCAAATTGTCCCCCCAAAAAAAGCTGAACTTGTGTTGGAATTTGTTTATTCATTGCCAAAGATTAGACTTTTCGTGCAATAAGAACATGAATTAATAAACCCTGTTGTTATTGTGCGAAAAGTCTATCTATAGCAAATTAATTGATTTTCTTATTACGTGACAAGTCAAATAATTCAGTTAACTTTTGATAAGTCGAATAATAAGTTCGCATATCAAAGTGAGTCCGGTGGGACTCGAACCCACGACGCACAGCTTAAAAGGCTGTCGCTCTAACCGACTGAGCTACGGACCCTTAGTTTAAGAACTTAGTATTATAACCACTTTTTTTGTGAATTGCATCCGCACTTCATATGAAAGCCAAAAAAATTATACCAATTGAATTATTTGTTTGTGATAGAGTAAACTTCAGAAAAATTCAACAATACTAAATTTAGCCTATCTTTAGTAGATTTGTCAGACAATAACAACACGATTTGTGTAGCAAGACTAATTAATCTAGAATTGGAAAAACCGATAATATGCCAGAATTACCTGAAGTAGAAACCATTGTGCGCCGATTAAGAACTAATTTGTTGAACAAGCAAATTATGGCTTTGGAAGTTTTAAGAGAAAAAAGTTTTCAAGGAGAAGTTGATATCTTAATCGATAAAAAAATTATTGAAGTATCTAGAAGAGCAAAAATAATTCATTTGGGTTTGGAAAACGATCACTCAATCTTAATTCACTTAAAAATGACCGGTCAATTGTTGTACGACAACGGTCAATCTCGAATGGGTGGCGGGCATCCCACTCATGATTTTGTGAGCTCACTTCCCGGAAAACACACCCGAATTATTACAACGTTTTCAGATCAAACAAAATTATATTTCAATGATATGAGAGTGTTTGGTTGGTGGAAAGTGATGCAAAATAAGCGAGTTAAGGAAGAATTAAGTCGATACGCTCCGGATGTTATTGATGAAATTATTACGGCTGATTTATTAATGCAATTATTAAAGAGAAAAAACATACCCATCAAACAAGCGATCATGGATTCGGCGATTATGTCCGGAGTTGGCAATATTTATGCTTGTGATGGCTTGTTTGAAGCTGGTATAGATCCGCGCCGCCCAGCCAGCTCTCTTTCCAAAACGGAAATGGAAAAATTACTAACTGCTTTAAAATATGTGATCAATCAAGGAATAGAGCTGGGCGGCGCCACTATTAAAAACTACGTAAACGTTGAAGGGCTTTCCGGTGGTTATCAAAACGTGATTAGAGTTTATGGAAAAGAAAACATTGCCTGTCCTAAATGTCAACAAAAAATTATTCGCATCAAGCAAGGAGGAAGAAGTACTTTTTTTTGTTCAAATTGCCAAAAATAGACTGATCTGAAAAAAAATCAAGTTCATATCTAATATACCTTATAAGTTCCACGGGCGTAAGTCCGTGGTGGTTCAATGTTTAACTGATTGATCAAATTGTTTAGTCATCTCTCCTTAAATTCTCGAAAGTAAAGCCCCTGAGGGATGAAGGAGTCGCTACGAATTAGCGCAAACTTGTTTTTTTTCAAGCTAAAAATCTGGTTGAAAAGTCGCGGGAAGTTGAAAAACACTAAAGTA
>CAZTME010000052.1:0-7907 GCA_964614795.1 uncultured Pseudomonadales bacterium
GGTTGAGTAGGTTTATTCATATCACAACTCCAACCGGTAATGTAACAATCATTACCATTCACTTCGTCTATGTAGCCGGTGGGACCGGAAGAAAGTAGGTCAATTGACATTGGTTGAATGTGAATCCGTGAAAAAACCGGCCCAACATGATCTGTAGGCCAATCTAACTCGTTATGTCTATAGAAAAACTCAGGTACTAAAAATTCTTTTCGCAACTCGGGAGTAGAAATCACATTGGGATCAAGCATATTAATGGTAGTGATGTGATCAATGCCAGAAGAACCTCTGAAACAATCACCTCTGTGGTTTGCAATCCGACACGCACTAATAAACGGATACATAGGTTTAACGGATTGATTAAAATCTCCGACTAAAATTGTTCTTCCCAGGTTGGCCAATCGGTAGAGTTCTCTATCTTGAGCATTGGTGATAGCGGTTGGTATTAATGAGGGAATTACATCATTAAGAATAAAAGGTAAAGCACGAGCTAATTGATGCACCGGCAATTCTTGACCCTCGCTTATTCTGGTATGTAGGTTACAAAAAATAATTGGATTGCCTGGCACCAGCACTTCCACGCATTGAACGAGCCTGGGTCTTTCTGGTGCAAAATGAATGATCGTTTCCTTGTATGTTCCGACTTTCAGGGGAAAACGAGAGCAAATTGAAAGATGTAAATCATCTATATTGGGAGTTTGCTGATGAACGCAGTTATATTGCAAGCCAATGGCCCGTGCTTCCTCAAGAAATTTTTGTTGAGCGAAACAAGAAGGTTTGGTTCTTCCGACTCCATTTCTAAACTCTTGAAAACCAATAATATCCCAATTGCTTTTGCCTTCATCAATTGTTTGTTTAATAAATTGAAGTAATTTTGCGTCAGGACAAATTAAATGTGATTGATACGAAACTACATCAATTGTTTGATTTCCTCGAAGAACTTGAGTGCTGGCGCTCACATCTGTGGAAAAAAGTAATAAAAGTAGAATAAATAAAAAAATACTAAAAATTATCGTAAAAGGATTAGTCTGCTGAAATAACAATTTTTTCATTTGAATAGTATTTATCTATCGAACGGTCGCATAGAGCTTAATGCAAAATAACATTTAGATTGCTTTAACAAAATAATTATTATTATGTGACAAGTCAAGTCAAAAAAATCTTTCTTTTTGACAAAGATAAATCTTTCTTAATCATACTTGATTTGAATGATAATTTATATCATCAGTCAATCTGATCAAATGTTTATATTTGAATGATTGAAATTAATAGGTAAATTCAAATAAATATTTTATGTCACCTTTAAAAACCAAATATCGGGCAAGCGTTGTTCAAATCAGAGAAAGAGTTTTAAATAAAGGCACCTTTTGTTTTGTATCTGCTATAAGGAATCTTATCTTGAACTAAAGTGAGTATGAATTGGACTCGTCAAACAATCATCAACAATCTGTTTTGACAAACTAATTCATTCTTTCATCTTCAAACAAGTTGAGAGTGATAGTGATCAGAAAAGATGTTGATTAAGCAGTTATTGAAAACTTTATCTTTAGAATCTTTATAAAACCAGCAGTAGTAACGCACCAAGACCTAGTACGACTGCGCCCGCCTTCAACCAAGTTACCCAGTTTTCATCTCCGGCAACCGGAAGCTCTGCCGGAGGTGGAGGTGTCGCCGGCCTGGCGGGCGCACCTGCCACAGTGCAACTTTCCGAACTGACATTTTCTGCCAATCTGCATCGAGACTCAAAGCAAACATGTTGAGGATTACTACAATCGGCATTATTCACACACGCGGAATTACAACCAACAGTTGGTGTTGGGGTAGGAGTTGCTCTCACAGGTTGGCAACTGAAATCGGAAGGATTGGCTTTTAGTCTGCAGCGTTTGCCCTGTGGAGTATCGGCACAACTGTAGTTGTTGTTTACGCCTTCACATTGAGCGTTGGTCTCGCAAGGACTGTCGCAGTAGTAGCCTGGAGCCTGACAATTGCTGGCTGTTGGAGCCGATTTCAATCGGCAACGATTACCTTGATCGCTGGCACAAATATAATCTGCATTCACGCCTTCGCATTGAGTATTGGTGGTGCAACTTGAGTCACAAGCGTAGGCGGGGACAACCAATTCCGTGGCGCAAGAAGTTCTTCCGCCCAAAGGTTGATTATTTCTGTCGAATGATTGCACAAAGGCGGTGTTGGTAATTGGACCGGCGGCATTATTATCGCGAACTTTAACTTTTGCTCTGATAATTTTTTCACCGGAGAAAGCTTGGAAAGTTTTCTTGAGTAGACCGGAATTTTGATCGTAGGAATCGAAATCCAACTTATCAACCAAGATCATACCTCCCGGCAAAGTATCTGTTACTTCAACTTTACCTGCGGTTTGTGCTGTCGCCGTCACTTTGATTTGATAGAAAAGCTCAGAGCCGGAGTTGACTACCGTTCCGGAGTTAATTTTTGTTCCATTTTGCGAACCGTTCACTGTAAACATTTCTTTAACTTCACATTTGGCAACTCCATCCGGTGGAACAGCCAGTGCATGAGCGCAAGAACTAACTGTTTGAGAGCCCTGAGTGGAAACGCTGGCAGAGTTTGCAATATTACCGGGTGAAGCATCGGCTTTTACTTTCGCATTGATGGTGATTAATCTTTTTTCCGGAGCTGAAGGAGATCCTGCGCTTCCAAATGCTGGAATAGTGAAGGTTAATTTGGTGGTGCCATCGGCTTGAGATTCCGGTGAAACCGTGGCTGGATTGTTTTCAATTTTCGCATCAATAAATTCTAGTTTGGCCGGTAAAATATCAACCACCGTGACCGGTCCGGTAGTCAGTTGGCTGGCAGTAACGATAATTTCATATTTGAATGTTTGACCCTTATCCACATAGGTTGGTGCTGAAGTATTGGAGGTCAAAGGATTGCCCTTATCGTCGAACGCTTGTTTTCTTTCACACACAGCCGAGCCGGCAGATTCTCTATTAAACGTTGCTTTACATTGCGTTTCTACGGTTTTACCCAAGCCATTATCAATAATTTTAATGATATTGGGAATGACTGTTGGCTGAGGTTTATCCAAAACAGTAACACGGTAAGAGACTGTGCTTGAAGGATTAATTTTTCCGTCCGCACCAACTTGAACAGGCACTTTAAACTTCAGTTTACCGGCGGTTTGATCAAAAGCCATGAATTGATTGGCAGGTCGGAAGGAATTGGCGGTAAATGCTACGTTGGCAATATTTAAAGTGTCTTCTACTACACCGTCTTTGGCGGCTACGTAATCGTTATTTTTGATCGTTACTCTGTACTCAATAATTGAGCCTCTGGCAACACTGGAAGTTGAGGTGAGTTCCGTGAACGTTTCTTGACCATTAGTGGATTTAACCAAGTAGGCTTTTTTACCATTGTCCGGACACATAATTTCACCAATGTCAGGAATTGAACCAACGGTACTTCCGCATTTTTGTGAAACTGTTTCTTTGCCATTATGAATAAGAGTGGCGGTGTTGGAAAACTCTGTTCCGGCTTTAACATCGGCGGTTTTTAAGCGATATCTTTTAGTGATACTACCCGGATTTTTACCATAATTAATTGTAATTTTTTTCGTTGTGGCGTTATAAGTCACACCAGGATCGGCGCCGGTGCCGTCCCAAATTAAAGCATTGGTGTCAAATACATCTTCAACAATAACATCTTGGCTGGTGGGGCTGGAAATGAGTACCGTGACGGAGTAATCAATATATTCGCCACGATTAATGCTTTCCGCATCGACTAAAGATTGACCCTTGTAAGTTCCAACTTTGGAGTTGCATACCGCACTTCCGCCAATGCTGGTGACAGTTGCTTTACAGGCAGCAGGGATGCTTTCCAGGGTCACATCTCCATTAACCGCTCCTTGACAGGTGCTAATGGTTGCTCCGGAACATGGCACGCAACCGGCTGTATACGTTGCTCCTGGAGTTAAAGTGGGTTGACCATTAACTGTAGAAGGAACTTGAGCGGATGCTCTAGGTGATGAGGCATCTACCAATGTTTCTCCGCCAAATGGGTGTTTGATTAAGAACTTCACCGCGCCTTGCACAGGTTGACATGTGGTAGTTACCGAAGTGGTGGTTTGATCGAGTGATGTTGGATTAACGCTTGTCCCCACACATGAAAGTGATGGTGGGGGAGCTACAGCAACTGTAACTCTTCTAGTGCAGTTTTCACCCTCTGGAGTCTGACCGCAATTGGTATTCAAAATTTCGTTACCATTGCCGCCATTCCAGATCACACCGGATTCTGTGCCTTTGTATGGATTGGTGGTGCAGAATAAATTACCCGGATCTTTATGATTCCAAGCGTTTTGCACGAATATGAGCCCGTTTTGACGAGCTTTGCCTTGCACGGCGGATGGCAAGGAAGCAATATATTTTTCAAAGGTGGCTGTGGTGCCACCTCTCAATGTATTTGCAGCCTCAGTTTCACAAACTATTTGAATGCCCAATTCCGATGCCGGCTTGTCTACTTCATTGCCGGAGGAATCAAGAGTTTTAATTTGCGTTCCGGCAATCGGTTGATCGTAATTGCCGTTGGCAATGGAACAAGTGGTGGCGCAAGCAAAAACGGCTCTTCCTGTGGCATATTCCTCATTGGTTAAGCCACTAGCGGACCAACAAAGATCTTGCCTGTCTGGAAGACCATCATCGTCTTTATTGGCTTGCTTGACCGAAATTGTATCTGTTAATGCCAATTGAGATGTAGCATTCAATCTTTCTGTTGAGCTCCAATCACCCTTGTAGCTGTTAAAACCCGCACATTGAGGATTTTTATTTTCTGGAACACTTACTTGAAGAGTCCAAGTCACACCGCCATGAAGAATATTACCACCTTTACGTTTAAGGAAAATTTCACCTTTTTCCCAAGAGGATGGATCGGTAAATTCTCCCATCGTAGTTGATGGCTTCCATTGTTCAGTCATGCCCACTTGCTCTAATCTGGACTTAAAGTTATTAAATTCTTCATCGGAGCTAACAATACTAACCGAACCTCCTTCAGTAAAATCAACAGATCCAATCCACTTGGCATTGGGAAAACCTCTGAAATTTGTATTGGTGTACTTACCAACTAAAACTGGAAATTCACGTTGAAGCATATCCACAAATGTTTCATCGGTAAAAAACTTGTATGAGGAGTCATAATTGGTTTTTTGATAAATTTTTTCCGAGGAGTTGTAGGATGGGGGCAAATAAGGACCGCCATAATCTTCCGTAAAACAACTATTCCACGTCTCACACATGTGGCAACGGGGGTTACTAGGATCGCAACTGAGAGATAGACCACCTCTTCTTTGCACATCTTCACCCTCTACTGGATATCTACAGCTATTAAAAACCCTCCAACCGGAATCGCTGTCAAATCTAATATTTGTGACATAATGAATGCTGGCTCCCGGCAGTGGTTTTTTGGCACCATTGGGCATTTCCATAAAAAAGCGATGATTAACAGTTGGTCCTTCAGCAAATACTAAAGAGAGATTGTTAAACAAACTAATTGCTGAAATAAAAAAGCTCAAGGCAAAAAATAGGCTAGTAAATAATTTGCGCGTCATCATTGCAATAACTTATCGGTTTTGGTTTGGTACTCTTGTTGAACGTGATTTTCTACATTGGTGTTGCTGTCCGGGAATAATCCTAAGTTAATTTTATTGACTTTAAAAATGATAAAACAGCTATCTATAAATGGAGCATTGAGCGGTTCACCCGTTTCTTCAGCTCTTAATAATTCCTCACTTGTGTATTTGTAATCTTTACAAACGCGTACAGTACTCATTTGACCTTCTCCAAGACTGCGCAACTCATCGTCGTACACTTCATCTCTGAAAATTCTTGCAAAAAACTTATGGCCTTTAACGTTGAAATAGGCATTTTCTCTAAAAACCGGATCCATTTGAGCTAAGGAAACTTCACTGGTGTCACCAATGATTTTGTCCGCTTTAATTTCTTGTCCGGCTTGTTCCATGGTAATTTCACCGCTTTTTAAGCGTTCATAGAGTGCATTCATTTTAATTTCGGCGGCTTGTCTGGATTTTTCGGTGCCTATTGCCGGCTCTTCTTGATTGTGAAAATAAATTGATATAGCTTCGAAATCTACCGTTTTTTCGTACTTGCCATCAAAGAGTTTTCTCACCTGTCTTAAAGTGGCGAAACGCTCTTCGGTGTTTTTTTGAGGATTATTGTAAATATTGGCGTTTAATTCCACATCACCGGTTTTTTCTGCTTCTTGCAGAAGAGCAGAGTCGGTGATTAATAAATCCAAAACAGCATTAAGTTGAGATAATTGTGGTGATAAACTTTGCGGTTGTATATAGGTTTTGATATCCGAGATGACAAACATTGCGTTGAGGTCGCAACCGTATAGAGTTTCCTCACCAACTTTCATGATGGGTGCGTCACAATTGTATCTGGCGCCTTCGGATCTGGAGTAGGCTACATATTCAGGCCAATCATTTTCATCATTGGCAATAAAAGCCTGCCAATTTTTGCTAAAAGTTTGCCATTCTTCAGGAGTTCGCGCAATTTCCGTGTTGGTCACTTCTTCGGAAGCCGCATCACGCCTGGTATCTTGTTGCTGTTGTTGAAGGAAAATGCCAATACCGGCTCCAGCAACAATTAAAAGCATGAGAGTGGCGCCGGCAATAATCTTCAAATTTGACTTCAATGATTTTTTCTTGCCGGGGGGTTTATTATCGGAAGCTTTGATTGGATCTTTGATTTTTACACCATCTGCCGTAACTTCCTTTTTGAGCGGAGCGGGCGGTTCCGGTCGTAAAGTTAATGGGTCAACGCCGTTTACTTTACTGGCCAGAGCGGTGGCGTAACTACTTTCTCTTTCGGTTGTATCCACAATATCTCTTTGAATTAATTCACCGGTATCGGCAAAAGCGGTGGGCGGATGAGAAACGCTGGAATCGGACGGCAAGCGCACCGGCGGAAGCATAGGTGAAGCAACTTGACCTTGGTTAAATGGTATTGGTTCTGTCGGGGAAACTGAGGACGGTGGTGTAAAAACTTGAGAATTTGCATCGAGTGTGGAAGGAATTTGGGAAGTGAAAATTGGGTTAACTGAAGAAGTCGGATCAGTTGATGGAACGGAATTTGCATGATCATTAAAATCTGATAAAGTTGAAGAAACATTTGGAGTTGGCGTGTCTGTTAAATCAGAAAAACCATCTGGATTAGATGAAGCAGAGCTAGATTTTGTTTGAAAATCAGAGCTTGCTTGGATGTTTGGCTTGGCTATAAGGTTAGAATCGATTTGATTATCTGGAGTGACAGATCCTGAAGTTAAATCAAGTATTTGTAATTCATTGGAGGACTGTGTGAGTGAATTAGTATGATCTGGCACTTGTGAAGGAAGATTTTGTTGATTTAAGTTTTGATCTTGAGAAACTAAACTGCCCGAAGATAGATTATTGGCATTTAAATCCTGAGTATTTTCAGGAAGCGAAGAAGGTGAGAACGTGGGAACGTTGCTGGCTGGTGCGACTGAAGCGACGTTTTTCATATATTCAATTTAAAAATTTTCCTCAATAAGTCCACTACCAACAACGAGACCTAAATCTCTATTTATTCAGCATAGCGTGAATTAAGGATTGGTGTCAACAAGATGATTTTAGTTGAGCGTAGCTCAGCAATAGGCATACACTTTCAAGATCGGTCATTCTTGAAGCATCGACATCTAGTGCTCTCAAAACCAAATATCAGATTTGCCTTTCTCTAAACCTGATTAAACATCTGATAAAAATATCATTTCGTTTTTGGTGATTATCATAGTTATTAAGATAAAGTGTGAATCAATTTTTTAAAGACTCTGTTGTGCAAGTCAGAACATGAGCTAATTTGGTGTAAATTTAATGAGTGGTTTGATGCCGGGAAGAGTTT
>CAZTME010000053.1:0-7503 GCA_964614795.1 uncultured Pseudomonadales bacterium
CGCTCTCTGATTGTTAGCAGATGGTTTCAGGTTCTATTTCACTGGGTCTTCCACCCTTCTTTTCACCTTTCCCTCACGGTACTCGTTCACTATCGGTCTTGTCATAAGTATTTAGCCTTGGAGTGTGGTCACCCCAGCTTCAGAAGGGAGTTTACCGTCTCCCAACCTACTTAGGAACACTCTAGGGTTGCACTCACTTTCATGTACACGGCTTTCACGTTCTTTGGCCAACCATTCCAGGCTGTTCTATTAGCGAGTGTTTTCCCATATTGAGGTCCTGCAACCCCCACCCGAAGGTGGGTTTAGGCTCTTCCCTGTTCGCTCGTCGCTTACTAAGGGAATCTCTTACGATTTCTTTTCCTCCAGGTACTGAGATGTTTCAGTTCCCCGGGTTCCCTCCTCCTCGCCAAAGGCGAGGAAGTCCTAGCCATCACTGACTAGGGGATTTCTCCATTCGGACACCGCCGGATCAAAGCTTGTTGCCAGCTCCCCGACGACTTTCGCGGGCTGCAGCGTCCTTCTTCGGCTTGACAAGCCATAGGCATCCCCCATCTGCGTTAGTTTACATTCGAAATTGTTTTGATTGAGTCTTCTTATTTAATGCGAAAAAATTAAAATTGCTGTCGATGCGCCACTGTGCATATTTTTCACAGCGAACATCATGACAACTTTGTACTCTTTAAATCAATAAATTAATTTAAGAGTACTTCATATCTTCACTTGTTAACGAACAGTTTCAGACACATCATTGTCTGAGTGTTAGTTCTTCGTTGTTTGTTCACTCCAAAAAGAGAGCGACCAACCAAGAACTAATACTCAAGTAACGATGAGCGAACTTCTTTATTTAATGTGCATGCTCATTTTTTTGTAAAACTGAAGTTTTACGTTGTGGACCTGAGGGGATTCGAACCCCTGACCCCCACATTGCAAATGTGGTGCTCTAGCCAGCTGAGCTACAGGCCCTTGAGCGTCCACCAAGTCGAAGCAAAGCTTCCAGGCGATTTTTTCGGTCAATTTGTGTGAGGGATTGTGTGGTTGAAACGTTTTGTGTAAGCTTTTTTGCTTGTAAAAACGCCAAAACACACAATATCAATCTGCTTTTCCCGAACAGAACTGAAATTATAATTCCGAGTCAAAAGAAATGCAAGTATTAAAAATTAGTCTTTTGCTATTTTAATTTCCGCTTTCACCTCTATGTTGCCTTCAGCTGAATTGATAGTCACTTGGATCATTTTTTTACCTTGAGCGGAAGGTAAAGTAGCTAAGGTTTTGGAGAGTTGATCTTGTGCTTTTTGCCATAATTTGTCAGTGTTCAGTCCCATAAATTCAGCTAAAGCCTCAACCTCTATACGATACAAACCTGCGTGATAAACAAAATACTGATTATCACCAAAACAAGCTGGAACACTCCAATCATCTGGCATGATTAGAATTGCTTTTTCTTTGTGATCACCATTCAGTGTAATACAATTTGCATTTTCTATTTTTTTCACTTCACTAACCAATTTGCCATAGTCCTCTGCAGATACATTATCGTAGTTTAGTGAGCATGCACAATCAAAGTGTCCACAACCAACTTTATCGCCTTTAGCGTGAGAATCACTATGCCAACAAAAATTCCTGCCTCTAGTCTTAAGAAATTCAGTCATTTTTTGTATCACTTTTTCTGCTGTGTACAACTTGCCGGTTTCATTATCAATTTCGGATAAAAGCAACATGGCTAAACCAAGATCTGCTCCCGGCCAAGCCAACGCATTTGGATCTTGCTCCTGAGTATAACGGCCATCAACACATCTTGAAGCACTTGTGTTTATTGGCACGGCATTCGCCTCTACAAATGCTTTTGCTTCTAGAAGAAGTTTTGATTCCACTTCTTGATTTGATTCTGTATTTTCAGTCTCCTTATTTCCTGTTGTCATTTATTTCCTTTCTTATTGCTTAATTAAAATTAGAGCTATTTCTTCATCAAGTATTGCGCAAGTGACAGAGTTGATTTCAATCAATACAGTGATTTTCGTAAAAGTATTAGACTTGTCGCGCAATAAGAACATGAATTCTAAGCAATCGTATTGTTATTGTGCGACAAGTCTATTATATACCTGTATTAATAAGACATGAATGCTAATCATACCCAATAAGAAGCTCAAACTTTGTGGCTAGCTTACAGCCAACAGAATTGACGATGAAAATTAATTTTCATATTTTTAGAGTTATATCAATACCAATTAATTGTTTGGTAAAAGTTCCAATTCATGACCAGAATAATCTTTTACAATTTCTTGCGCAGTAATCCCTAATTGAGTAGCAAATTCCAGTAGCCATGTTTTCGATGAATTTAAAAGTATAAAAGAACTTCGCAGATCATGTATTCTGACATTGACTATGGAAATTCTTTTAGAATACTCGTCGAGTTTAGCTATTCTATATTTTTCGTCTGCATTTAAAACCGCTAGGTTTGGATTTTGTAATTCAGTGATCATTTGTTGTAAATTTTGTCTTTCTTTTTCTTGCTGAAGAATTTCCGCCTGAAATCTAACTACTTCGGAATCGATCGTTTCAATTAATGACAACACCGCCTCTTTCAAAACAAATTTAAGATTTTCAGAAAAATTCAAAGCAAATATTTCCGAAATTTTACTCAAATTTTCGGCGAGAACTCTTAAATTAAGAACGGTGGGCAATGATCCGGGTGCGTCTATAGGCTCTCCGGCTAGCCCAAGCATTTGTACTGAAGAACTTTTTGCTCTATTTATACCAATCAAATTTAAAAATGAGTGAGGTACTATTTCTAAAAAAGCAGATAATGAGCGAGTTGCTTTTACAATTTTTTTCGAGACAAATTTTTCTAAGTTGGATAAAACTGCAGGCAAAGAACCGGGAGCGAGAACTAAAATTAATTTCATGAATTCAGGTAATTGACCAGCTAGATTGGCATCCGGATTTATGCCAAAAATTTTTGCGTAATCAATAATTTGCTTAGTGAATTCAAAGGTTGGTAAATTACGACCCGGTTTACTTCCTCTTTGATCCAGTTGATACCTTGAAGAAACAGCCAACTCATTTAAAGTTGTCATACAGCCTCCTACCCCGGTGCTACGCCGGAAAGAAACTCTCAAAAAGCAACAAGGAAACTGCCTAAAACCCAATGCTCGTTGAGACTACAATCCCTAGGCTGAAGATCGGACTTGTGAAGATTGGTTGTTAATGATTTTCTACAAAATAGCAACAAGATTTCTCTGAAGAATTTCAAATTTTTGTTATTTGATCGATTAAACTTATCTATTGCTTTGCACTACCAATGCTCACTTACCGTTGCGGCACAGTCGCAGACTTTCACTGCGTTCCACAACATAGGGATCATATTTTTAAAACAAAAATGAAAACGATGCAACTAAATCTTAATGGGTCAGAAAAATGTTCTATCAACAGTTAATCAACTGTGGCATACTCCCAAACTTTTTAAGCAGATATTACATCTTAAACTCTACGATTTTAAACACATCACAAAAGAGAACTCTATTTACACAAATTAATGAGATTTATTACGCAAAAAGAACATGAATTGATTTGAAAAACGAAGCGTGTTGTTATTGTGCGACAAGTCTACTATTAACTGAAATTCCGAGCGGTCTACAAGTTATTTGTTCAAAATTAATCGCCGAGTGCCGATCAACAACCATTTTCAAATTGAGATATGAAAACTCGTTCAAAACTAATCGACGACTACCGATTTACAACCCCAGTGCCGACTCCAACATGGCTTTGTTTTTAGTGGCGACTTCTTCACCCAACTCTCCATCCATTTCATAGGTTTTAATTAAAGATTGACCGGCTAAAGCTTCATAAAAAGCCACTTGAGCTCCAATTACTTCCTTCACCAGCGACTCACTAGCCAAATGCACCCATTCGGCACTGATTAAATAACAACCCAAGTTGTAAGTTTGCTCACCACCGCCAAGAGTAAAACAAATTTTATTTGCAATATGGACGCCATGAGGTCGAACCATGTGACCTCTCACTCCATGCTCCAATTGTTTGGGATCGGCAAACGGTAAATAACCTGCGTATAACAAGCCTTCTCTCTCCGCCAAAGCTTGAGTATGTTGCTGAGACATGGCGTTAATCTGCTCCCAATTGATTAAATCCAGTTTCTTTTTAAACCAATCATTTTCTTCACTACTCACCACCGCCAATTCCGAATCGAACAATTGTTTAAGATAAGGCACCACCTGAGAAAAACCATCCAAACGAAAACCGGAACCGGCAAAAGCCAATCTCACTCCATCATTGATTTGCACGCCTTCATCGCCACAAGTAATTACATAGGTCATAAAAATCTTTCTGATTGATTAATCAATCACAAATCAAAAAATTAAAATTAAGAAATCACTTTCAATTTTTGATTCTTTCGCGAAAAAAAATCTAGAGCGACTTCTCTTATCACTGGAAGTAATTATAGCATAAATCAAGCAAAAATGCACGAATTTTCAGGAATTTTTTTCTTTGAAAAAGTTATTAGCGAGCCATGTTTCTCACCATTTCCACGTATGAGCGCATGTCTTTTTCCACTTGCTCCCACTTGCCATCCGACTCACGAATTGCCGAAAAAAGTAGCTCAACATCAATAATCAATTGATCATCCGAAACCATCATTCTTTCTCTTGAATCGCTTGAATTGGTGGACTCCACTTTGGCGCGAGCCATTTGAGCCACACCTTGTTGATAAGCATGAAGTTCGGTTTCCACCTGTTGCCAATTTCCTTCGTTGTCTCGCACTGCGTTAAAAAACAAATCCATATCAATGAGGAGTTGTTCATCGGTGACGATCATTCTTTGTTTGGCCATAAATCCTTTTCAATGAATTGATTATTATTAGACTTGTAGTCGTATTTTGTTAATTTACGATAAATCCATTATCGCATAAAAATTTGGCAAGTAAGTGTTTGGCTCGGTTGATGAGTTTAAATTTATTTATAACCCATTGGTACTTCTGCAGAAACCAAACTCAGGCTCATGCGTCTTTGTTTGGAATCTACGCTTTCAACGTGCACAGAAATTGACTCACCTTTTTTCAATTGAGAACCTTGATCAAGCTTGCTTGAATGAATTAAACCATCTACACCTTCTTCTACATTAACAAAAACACCAAACGACTCAACTCTGGAAACGATGCCGTCAACAGTCATGCCGGGTTCGTAACGCTCTTCAATAGTAATCCAAGGATCATCCGATAGTTGTTTGATGGATAAATTCAACTTGCCTGTTCTTTCATCAATACCAAGAACTTTCACTTTTATTTTGTCTCCGGTGGCATGATATTCTTTGGGGTGAGTGACTTTTTCCCAAGAAATCTCGGAAATATGTACTAAACCTTCCACTTCTACCGGTTGAGTTTTCTCTTTGCCAACTTTAACCTTGACAGTGACAAACAAACCAAACGGCATAACACCAGAAACAATGCCTTCAACAATTTCACCTGCACCAACACTGGTCATAGCCGCTTCTCGAAGTGCGATTTCTTCAGCTTCGGAAACATGACGTTCACTGAAAATCAAGCGATTTTTTTCTCTATCAACTTCAATCGGTTTCACTTGAAGAGTTTTGCCTTTCAAACCGGCATAGGAAGTAACATATTGTTTACTAAATTGACTGGAGGGAATAAAACCTCGCAGACCATTGACCAAAACAATCAAGCCTCCTTTATTCACATCTACGCCTTTAGCTTCAAGACTTAAATTCTCCGCCAATGCTTTTTCAAAAATTGACCAGCGAGCATCAAGAGCCGCATTGCGTAGGGATAATAGCACATGACCCTGAACTTGATCGGTGGAGACCACTTGAGCTTCTATGGGATCACCAACTTTGAGAGAATTGATAAAATCTTGAGAAAAACTAAATTCTTTATCGGTGACCATACCTTCGGTTTTGGCGCCAATATCCACCACCAGAGCGCGACGATTTTTAGCCACAATCACTCCACTGACCATTTGGCCTTTTTGAGGAGTAACGATACCGGATTCTCTGGCAGACATTAATTCCGCCATGGAAATTGGAGATTTTTTTTGATTGGACTTCATTTCGCTTGTTTGAGTGATGGATTTACTTGATTGAGCAAAAGATTTTTCAGAAGATTTTTCTGAGGGTTTTTCTGAATTAGCTGAAGTACTTGCGGTTTTTTTTACCTTAATTTCCGTTTTTTCAGCTTTTTTGGTTGAACTAGCCGATTTTGCCAAAGTGGTTTTTTCTGTCACCTTTTTCTTCGACTTTTCGTCTTTGCTTTTACTGGTTGTTGAAGAGGCCTTTGCCATAAATAATAATCTCCTTTCGAAAAACGTGATCTGGAGTATACCACAAAAATGAAAAAAATTCCGATCAAAATCTGGCTTAGATCAAAATCTGACATTTTGATTTGAACTTGGTATATTAGGTTATGACAAAAATCTTAAGCATTAGTGATCACATCGATAAAATTAATGAAAACTCCGTTGTTGTGGTGAGGGTGGATTTTAATGTACCTCTTAATCACAGCAAAATTGGTTGGCGTGTGGCAAACGATGAAAGAATCAAAGCCAGTTTGCCAACTATTCAATTAGTATCGCAACGTGGCGCTAAAGTGGTTTTAATTTCTCATTTGGGCAGGCCAAAATCCGATAAAGACAAACATCTTAGTCTGGAGCCGGTGGCAAAGTATCTTACCGAAAAATTACATATTCCAGTTAGGTTTGTGCCAGATTTAATAGGCCAAAAAGCTCATCAAGCCATAATGGAGGCAAAAAGCGGTGATGTGCTTTTGCTGGAAAATTTAAGGTTTTTTCAGGAAGAAAAAGCTAACGATCAAGAATTTTCTAAAAAGCTGGCAAGTTTGGGCAATTTGTATGTCAACGAAGCTTTTTCGGCTTCACATCGAGCTCATGCCTCGGTGGTAGGCATCACCAAATATCTTCCTTCTTTTGCCGGAATAAGATTAACCGAAGAAATTTCAATCTTAAATAATTTGATAGATAAACCCAAGAAACCTTTTGTGTTAATTATTGGGGGAGCCAAAATCTCGGATAAAGTTGGCATGCTTAAGTACTTGGCTAGTAAAGCAGATTTAATCCTAGTTGGTGGAGCTTGCGCCAACACATTTTTAAAAGCTGAAGGATTGGAGATTTACAGATCCAGAGTGGAAGAAATTGACGCCGAAAATAAAAATGCATTTGTTAAGTTAGCTAAAGAGTTGATTACTCAAGTAAAAACTGAAAAAGTGTTGAAAGATAACTATATTCCCTTACCCAAATTGCTGTTTCCTTTTGATGTTTTGGCCGGAAGAAAAATTGATGAAAAAAATCGTGACAAAGTAAAAAAGATTGCTTTACATACTAATATGAAGGATGAAGAAGAAAATGAACCATGGATGTACTTGGATATTGGTCCCAAAACAAGACAACTTTATGCGGAGTTGATTGCTCAAGCCGAAACGGTTTTTTGGAATGGACCCATGGGAGTTTGGGAAAATCCGTT
>CAZTME010000054.1:0-7482 GCA_964614795.1 uncultured Pseudomonadales bacterium
ATTCCCTTATCTTCAGTTGTCACTTTTATAATACCACCATACACTTTTTCTGTATTTGTAACTGGATTCATTCCAGTCACAGCAATAACAGAACCTGGAACCCCAGGAATATTGCCTCCTGGAGGTACGTATTCTGATTTCGCAGTTGCTGTAGGAGTTGAAATTACACCAGCTTCATCAGCATTTTCTATTGAATTCAGCTCATTCGCTTCAACCACAACGCTACCGCCTTCATTTTGATTTTCAGCACCAGGCACCGCACTTTCTTGTTGCAATTCATCCTTGAGCGCATGTTGTATTTCTTTCCATTTAATGTCTTCACTTAGTTGCCCTCCAGGTAATTCTCCTTGCACAAGTTTTACTATTATTCGCTGAATTTCAGTTAATCCAACTTCATCCATCCGTTCTTGAGTTGGCTCCTCTCCGTTAGGATAGACGGAGCGCCACTTAGAAAGAGCTTCATTTGCAATTTTTACCCAAGCTTCAATCGTCATTTCAGCAGGCATCTTGTTTTTCCATTCCGGATCATTTGCATCTCCCAGGTAAATTTTGGTCAAATCCTTAATTGCATCCGTCACACCCCTTCTATTGCCCAAATTTACTGTTCCTTCTTTAATTAGTCTATCCACAACATTCTCTGAGTAATTCCAAATACTAGTACTTTCTAGTAGTTCTTGAGAGGAGTTGACTGCTGTTTGCGATTGAGCTTCAGGTAATTCTTGCCCAAAGACAGCAGTTTGTGCGTTCGCTCGGTTAGCTTCAACTCCTGTTTCGGAAGCTGAAGGACTTTGAGCAAGAAATTGATTTAGTGAATTCTTTAATACATCACTTAAACCTGCTAATTGCTGTATTGTCTGGATATCTATTTTTATTGATTGTTTAGCGCCATTCAACATCCAAGTTAGTTGCAATGAGCCATCTTCAAGTCTTTGAACTGACGCTGATTCCATGATTTCCTTAGTTACTCCAGCTTTGAGAATATTTGCGATTTCATCTTGAAAATTATTTGCTTCTTCATTTTCTGCAATTTGATCTAAATTAGCATCTGCAGGAGTAGTAGTCACCTCTACTGGAGGAGTAGCAGTAGGTGCGATTTTATCTGGCAATGTGGAAATTTCTGTTGCTGTAAGAGTTTCTGTGGCTGTGGGTGTTGCAGGAACAGCAGCACTGTTACTCTCTGTGGTGGGTTCAGGAGTGGCCAACGGTGAATTAAAGGATGTTTCAGCTTCTTTTTCTATTGCCAAGGTTGTTTCTGGAGCTTGTACTGTTGCAGTACTGGCAAGTTCGTTCAATGCCTTATTTCCTTCCGGTGTCTGCGTAAAAGTGGCGATAGCAGTTGCAACTGCTTGAGATTCTTGGGTATCCACTTTTCCATATCCATCAGATCCTCTTGCTCCGTGAATTAATAGTGATAGTAGAACTCCTGCGACACTTGCTCCAACAATTGAAGAAAGTATTCCTACTTTTTCTTTATTCATTGTTTTTCCAATTTCACTAATCTCATTTTTAACGCCAATCAACGAATCTCTTATTGCTCTTCTGATTATCTGACGCTTGCTCAAATTTTCCGATTCTCCCTCGACCGATTGGTCGTTTTCAACAGCCAGTAAGCTCTCATCAACACCTTTTTCCCACCTCTGCCTCACTGATTTGCGCCAACTACGGGGAACTTTCCTATTCGCTTTTTCCCATTGATAGCCATCACGCCATCTTCTAAACTCCTGTATTCCTGAATTTTCATCAAATTGCACCACCGACACTTGACCGGTATCTGCACCAAAAATTCTATCCATAAGCTGATTAAGACGTTTCACATTGTTTGTATTTGTAAGAAAGGCAAAAGTAACAATATTTTTAGTATTTAATTCTTTAAGAGCTTCTATGCGTGCATCCAATCTTTTGTTTATAAAACTCTCTTTTGTTAAAAATTGCGTATGTTTTTCAATCACTGAAACAAATTCATCTTGATTACTACCAAACAAACCAGCAACATCTTTGTGGTTCATCCATAAATTTAATTGTTCAGTTCGTGCAGTTGTTAATTGGTTTTGAACATTTATATCACGAGCAACCCTTAAATTACTAACTTCGTCTAGAAAATAAGTTGAGTAAATGCGATTGCTTGAAAAAGGACTTTCAGAATGACCCTCTTTCAATATTAACTCACCGCTTTTTTTATAAGGGGGTAACTCAGTACGGTTACCGGCAAGCACGTCACGATCATATCTTCCATCTATATATAATTCAAATAAGGTATCATCACCTGTTGTTTCTTCCTTTTTTTGTAAAACAACCTTTTTTCCATATTGATCAAAAGAGAGCCTGTCACCTACAAGCATTTCGCTAATACTTTCAATTGAGGTGACTTGCACCTCAGTTCTAGTTAACAGACTTTTTTCAGTAGGCTTTTCTTCCTCTTTTTTCAAAACATATATCTCCGTAAGTTGTGAGGTGCGAGTTCCTTTTTCTTTTCCCAAGATTTGACCTAATTGTATGTCATTTTCGGCTTCAATAACGCTATTAACAGTCAATTCTGATGGCGTACTGCTGATAATCTTAAAAGATTTTGGAGCATCTAATGTACACTCCAATTGCAAATAACTATTTTCAGTTCTCACATTAATGGTGTCCCCCACCTTTATATCTGTTAGAGCAATAGCAACTTTTCTTTCACCAAGATTGGCTGGAACCCACCAGTCTGGTATTTGGGTGGATTCTGCGGTAGTAAACTCAGGGTTTTCAGTTGGTGTGAATAGTTGACTTTTCCCAGATTTATCTGACTCGTTAACCAGCTTAAGTTGAGCATCTTTTGCAATAACAAAGCCAGTTAAAAGTGAGTAGGAAAGACCTTCGTATACTTGAGGAAGATTTTTACTTTCTATCACTCTGAACAATGCCTTGCCATTTGCGTTAACAATCTTTTTTAACACTATATATGACTCTTCAGTTTGACTCCTGTCTATCAACTTGACCGTATCACCTTGTTGCATTTCGCCCGCAGTTTTTGATATTGCTGGTTCTGCTTCTTTTGGTGGAAAGCTTGTAGTTTCTGCTGGTCTGAAAAACTTCACTTCGCCAGTTGAAAGCTTTACATCTGGTGTTGGTATTTCATTTGCTTGGAGGTCGAGAGCATCACCATCTTGATTAGGGGTAAAGGTCTCACTTGCAGAAACAGTGTAATTATGATTTTGATCTTTGGGAAGAATTAAGCGCACTGCAACTGATGATTCAGAATCAGTGTAATTATGAGTCTGATAGTCGCCGCCTACTATAAATTTTAATTCAACTCTTCCATTATTTTGCATGCCAGCGGGCTTAACACACTCCATTGTCCACGGCTTAACAACATTATTTTCTTTAACCATGAACGTTACCCTGTCTCCAAGTTGCATTTCTCCAGCGGTTGAATAATTTAGAATTTTTTCCTGATCGGCACTAGGAGCTGGTGAATCAATCACTTTTTTGAACTTAGAATCATAAAGTGCAGGGGGTTGAAAGCCATCCCTTAATGTTGCTTTCCAGTCTTTTCCGCTCATTTGAAGCTTTGTGCTGGAATCTGCCTGTAGTACTGTCAGAAATTCATTGGGCATGTCGGCTATTGCCTGAGTGAGTATTGTCTGCTCTTCTTGATTTAGAGATCTCACCAAAGCCGGGATGCTAACTTCTGCTCCTTCTATTTTTCCAACTGCTCCTTCTATTTTTCCAACTGCTCCAAGAACATGTTCCTTAAATTGAGTAACACCTTCAACAGTCTTTATAAAGCCCTTTGGCATGTTTTGCCAAGCTCCAATTGCTGCTTTGATGAGCAATTTTTTATGATCGGTCGTGATTTTTTCCTCACCGATGCTTTTTAAACCGAGTGATAGCAACGTGTTGAGCCTTTGTTGTAGTTCAACTTTTTGTTCTTTTGTTGGTCCCTGATTCCATTCGGTTGGTATTTTTTGCTGTTCTGAATCAACCTCCTCTTTTGTTTTATTTAAAATATCTCTCGACTGCTGGTTTCTTCCTATGAGAATATCTCTTGCAGTATCTCCATAATTTTCAGCAAATGATAGATATGCCTCAGCCGCCTTCCTCTCATCATCTAATCCGATTCCTCTAGAATTTCTTAATTCATCCAATTTCTCTTTTGTTTCATTTAAAATATCTCCTCTCGGCTCCTGTTTTCTTCCGTTGAGAATATCTCTTGCAGTAAATCCATAATTTTCAACAGAAACTTCACTAGAAGTATTAATCATATTAGTCCTATAATACTGTTTATTATACTTAATGTCAAGAAAATTATTTTAAAATAAAGATCTTAAGTTCATGATAGCACGATTAATGCCTCACAAACAACAACGCGCGCAATAAATACAGGAATAAATTTGATATATCTTTTGAACATTTTTAAGACTCCTGCGACTGATAACAGGTTGTTGCTATTTGAAAGATCAAACAACAGAATAAAATGACCAAAAGATGAACAAACAATTTATAAGATTATTGTGCCGCAATTCTATTGCCCGCATTCACCTATATCGGACACGCACCACTTTCACACTTGAGGTGTTCGTAGTCGATGTCTTCAAATAGGGTTTCGTCCTTTTCGATTTCGTCCAACACGCGCATGAATTCTGAAATGGTGACCGGTTGCTCCGGTTGGTATTCATAGGCGGTGGCGTCTTGTTGAGGCATGACACTACAGCACTTAATGAGACCTTGATACTTGGAAATCATTTCAGAAAACTCTTTATAATCAACCTTTTTGGGATCGTACTTGAGGGTGTAACTCACTTGATTGCCGGTATCTTCCAGCGGTTGACCAGCTTCGTCCACGCCCACAATCCAGTATTTTTCCAGCAACATGAGCCAACGATACTGCTCTTCTGGGGTCGCTTCACCTGCGGTAACCAATTCGCCATTCATCCCCAAGCGACAAATTAAAGGTTGCGTGGGAAAACCAATGGCGGTTGAGCCTTGATAGCTTTTCAATTCTTTAACCGGATAACCTTTTTCTTTGTATTTTTTGACCGCGGGATCATCACTGCGATACTGAACCCAACGAATGTATTCACGCATGGAGGGCAAGTGCGCTCCTTCGGTGAGGGCGAACAATTTGGAAATAGTGCCGGATGGCTTAATGGTGGTGTTGGTATGAGGCGTAGTTACACCCAGTTTTTTTGAATATTTTTCCGCTTCATCCACAACCGCTCGCTTGAAAGCGGCAATAGTTTGCCAAAAATCATGAGCTTTTTCTTCATTAATCAAATCACGAAAACTCAAACCAAACATATTCCAAGCAAATTCGTGAATGCCGGTCATGCCAACACCAATGCGATTAGTGCGGGTAACTTCTCTTTTATACAAACTATCCATAAAAGTATTAACGCGAATTAAAGCTCGAGTGGCTGCACGAAAAGCTTCTTCGGCATCTTCAAGAGTGGGAGAATAATAGGGCACTACATCCGCGATCACACAGTAGCCTCCCAACATGTTGAGTGAAATTTCACCACAGGGGTTGGGAATTTGCGAGTAAGTTTTGGCGCCGGCATTGCGGGCAATTTTCGCCTGAAGTTTTAATGTTCTCTCCATGGGTTTGTACTTTTGACTCTCTGCGTAGTGACCATCTTGATAGCCATCATAACCGTCATCGTTTTGTACTAAGCGATGTTGATTAACAAAACCCGGTTCACCCGTGCCATCTTCGTAGGCCGCTTGCAGCATGGTTTGCAAAACTTTTTTAGCGTGCGCCGATTTTTGCTTCCAAAATTTATCGTCCACCGCAACGCTATTGTTAGCACTCCATAAGAAACCGCCTCTTTTAATATTGATAAAATCGAAAATTTCCGGATCACTCCAATTTTTGGTTGCGATGCGCGCGCTACGGCGCGCGCCGCCCACCAGCACACATTCGGCTAAATAATGATCCACAAACATGGCCTGTTTCCAGGGCGACATACCGGCACCCTTAATTGTGGAGGCTTTCTCAATGGCATTCATTAAAGGCTTAGGACCGGAAGACGGCCGATTTTGCATTCCGGCAATAGGCATACCTTTAGCGCGAACTTGAGAAAAATCAAGAATTAAAGTGTCATTTTTGTACTTTTTTTCAAAAGCCATCACTTCAACCATTTCCACAGCTTGAGCCCAACCTTCTCGACTATCTGGAACGGTAAACCAATGAATATTATCTTCTTCTCCATATTTGTGTTTGGCATCACGCACACTTTCGTCAAAACCCCAAACAAAATCCGGGTGAGATTCGTCTATCACGCAACGCACATTGGGCATATTATCCCAATCAACCACACACAAATCGTCATCATAAGCACGGCCAACGCCGGAACCATTCATGAGTAAATAAAAGAGTGTAAAAGAAGTGGTTGAAGTACTACAGTTGGTAAAAACCTCCATATTGCGACTTGGTTGAGTTTCATCACCATGTTGAAGATGACGACCGGACATTAACAGTGAACCATTGCTAATGTGTTTTTTCATGATCTCGAAATCTTTTTTCTTTTCTGCCGGAAAACGTTTTCCTAAAAGCATGGTATTGCCTTTGGCCACTCTTTCCGCCACTTCTTCCCAAGTTTCCCATCTTTCACGTCCAGACTGCGCATCGGTAATTTTACGTAAGTAGGTGCGTCTGGCCACTGCCATGCCCATACCGCCATCCAGCTTGCGATTAATAAACTTCATTTTCTTTTTGGGTAAGGGTGGTTTAATTGTTGGATAAGAAAACATACTTTCTCCTTTATTCTTGACTTAATACTACTGATGAATTTTTTAAAACTTGATCATTGAGCTGAAGTTTTTTTAACTCTTCCTGAAAATCTTCTATCGTTGCAAAATCTCGATAAACACTAGCAAAAAGTAAATATGAAAGGCTGTCTAATTTTCGCAAACGGTTGATTACCAAGTTACCAATCTCCCAACTTTTTACTTCAAGAGAATCTTTTTGACGCAAGCGTCTTTCAATATCTTCAATTAATTGCTCGACTTGAGCCAGAGATACCGGTCTTTTCCAGGTGGCTTTGGTGATACCTTTGCGTAATTTTTCACGAGAGAAATCTTCTTTGGAACCATTTTTTTTAATCACTTTCAACTCGATGCCTTCAACTCTTTCATAGGTGGTAAATCTTTTTTTACAACTATCGCAAGCTCGGCGTCTTCTTATGCAATTACTGTCTTCGCATTCGCGAGAATCAACAACATAGCTTGCTATTTTGCCACAGTAAGGACACTTCATAATTGTTATGGCCGTACGTTCAATAGCTTGTGTTAAAAAAGATGTGTAACCACAACATATTGTGGTTAGTAACGTACGGGATACAAGCATCCCACACCGGGTGAAATCGTGCAAGTAATCAATAGAGATCAAAACAGTGCAAAAAAAACATGACAAGTCGAATGGATTTGTCATGCAATAAAAAGATGGCCCGATAGAAATTGGGATGTTATTGCGAGAAAAATCTATTCTGCAATAATCGAATATACTTT
>CAZTME010000055.1:0-7375 GCA_964614795.1 uncultured Pseudomonadales bacterium
CTTGCTCACCACCAAGAGCCACCGGTTGAGGAGTTGCGGATCCTTGAGCGACTGCTGCTTTTGGCAAAGTGGCAGATATGCCTAAAACAACCAAGGCAACTAGTACAATCATGGCGACTAATCTTGGCAATCGATTTATTTGTTCTTCAGGAAATAAGAAACGTCTACCAGTAGTGTTTTTTTCGCCATCAATTGGTCTCTGCAAAGCACTTGCAACACTCTGAACAAGCTCTTCATTTCCAGTTGCTCCTAAAGTTAAAGCTAATAATTCTTCTGCCTTATCTGTAGCAAACTTAACTGCTTCGTCAAATTTTCCTGCTTGAACCAGTTCAATAAATCTAGGATTTTTAAATAGATTTAATTTTATTAGTAGCGCAAAAGCCCAATAATCATTGGTTTCTTGAGCCATTTGTTTAACTTCATCCGCAATTTTTTCGTTTGCATCGCCAACTTGTTGAGCTGAATTAAAACCTAAAATGGCACGCACTAATTGATCATAAAATTTAATTAAATTTAATTGTTGTGTTGGTGTACCAACAAGATTTATCCCCAACTTTGCGATTATTTCACGACCCAACTTGAAATTTTTCGGATCTGCCAAAATTTTGCCGGCATCTATTTCCGCCTGTGCTTGACGCACTTGCGTATCAAGAATATCGCCACCGATACCCATTTCTTGTCTGGCAAGAAGATTTTGTTGATCTTGTAATTGTTTTTTTGAAGGCTCACCATATTTTTCAACCATTGCTTTATGAGTGTAACCATCTGTTTCAACTTGGCTCATCAAAGGAGCTTGTCCAGCTTGAGCCAACTGATCGTGAGGCAATTTTTCTGAAAATCTTGCATTTGTCATATACTGATATTATCCTATAATAATATTAAATTATAAATGTGTAATGGATGTGTATGTTTATAATAAGTCTGGTTTAGAATTCTATATTAATTCTCCGCCATTAACGTTTATGACTTGACCAGTAATAAAACTACTCTCGTTAGATAGTAGGAATTTAATTGGCCCAATGATGTCTTTTGGAGTTGCCAACCTGCCCAGTGGAATGCTAGAAGCAATTTTCAGTCTTTTTTCTTCAGTCCAATGAGAGGACATGCCAGTTGGATAAACTGCGCTTGGTGAAATGCAATTCACTCTAATACCAAGAGGAGCTAATTGAAAAGCACTACTTTTTGTTAATGAAATGACAGCAGATTTTGCCGCTGCATATCCTAAACCACTGGGAGTGGCTGTTTGACCTCTAATTGAGGACAAAAGTACAATACTTGAGTTTTCTCTCATCAATTTGTGCAAATGAAGAATGTTTAAAAAAGATAGAAAGGCATTATTTTTATAATCTTCAATAAATCCCTGGCTAGAATTTTCTGCTAAAGAATTACTCTGGCTACTACCTCCAGTAACAACCAGGCCGTCTAATATTATATTTTGACTTTTTAAATCTTCAGAAAATTTTGCAACTTGATCCTCTTCACCGGCATTTAAGAAAAACCAAGAAATATTGGAAACATTTTGAAGTATTTTTAAATCTGGTATTTTATTTTTCTTTCTCACCGCAATAATTCTAGACTGAGAATTTTGTGCTAAATCTATAACAAGATTGAGTCCTATGCCACTTCCGGCCCCAATTACTACTATAGTTGAGAGATTTTTTAGCTCATTCATATGAAGGAATGTGTGGCTTCATTGGCTTGTTTGACAGTGCGGATTTATATAAAGCGTCTATTACACTAAGGGTTACAACTCCCTTTTCCGAAAGCCATAATTGATTCATTTTTCCAGTCCTTAAAAATTTTATAAAATCTCCTAATGGTTGATTGGTATGTTCATTAGGATCAAAAAATTCCTCAAAATCAGAATTTTCAAGGAGAGAATATCGCCACCAAGCTTGTTTTTTTTGTTCAAGATGATTAAAGCGAATTACACACTCACCCGCCCCTTTATCTCCCAACACTCTTATGCTTTCTCTTTCCATAGATGTCGGCACATCTCTAGAAATAATACCAGAAACACAAACATTATTGTCAAATTTCAACATAAATTGCGCGTCAGAATCGACGTTGTAATGTCGTTTTTCCAAGTGGCAATAAACAGATGTTGGGAGTTTGTAATCATTCAAAAAAAGGATGGAGTCAATCAAATGAGAGCCTGCATCTAATAGGATGCCCTGATCAATATTTTTTTCACCAGATAATTTTGGATTGTTTCTCCAACCTTTGGTCCAATCGGGATATGATGAAATTAACATTTGACCGTTCAGCCATCTTAATTTTCCAATTTTTTCAGTTGTAATAATGTCATGCAGTTGTTGGAATCCTGTATAACTGCGACGTTGATGAGCAGTAGCAAATGTTAAGTTGTTTATTTTGGCTAATTTGACGAGTTTGCTAAGTTCCTTGCTGGAAATAGAGGCAGGTTTATCTGCCAGTACATTCCAGCCTTGAATAAATAGTTGCTTGATGTTTTCAAAATACAAAGCATGAGGTAGTGAAACAATTGCACCTTTAGTCTCTGAAATATTGGAAATGTCTTCAATTCTTTGATAAAAATTGCCGTTTGGAAAAAGATCTTTTAATTCATTTTGTGTTTGCGAATCTAATACGTTTACCCAGCCAACAACATTAAGATCTTGCTTTTTAAGCAAAGGAAGATATTTCTTTTTCATCCATTGCCCACAACCTACAAGAATGATTTTAATTGGATGGCGAAAATTTGAAGAATTTTGCATTGAGAAAAGATTAATTTTTTTTAAGTATGAACTTGGTGATGTAGGTTGTATAATTATTAATAGTTTGATTGTATTATATCTTAAAAGGAATTAACAGATATGAAAATTCATTTTATGGCTCCCATTGCCACAGGAGTTCGACTAAAGCGATATGAGCAAATTATCTCAGTGATTGAAAAAAATGATTGTGAATTAGTCACAAGACATGTCATTGAGAGAAAAATTGATGAATTGCAATCAGAAACAACTGCAGATGCTGAATTATATGTGAAGAAATTAATGAATTGGTTTAAGCGAGCGGATGTTCTTTTATTTGAAGCCAGCCAGCCAGATACAAGTATTGGTTTCGAAATTGCAACAGCATTGAACATGAGTAAGCCAACAATTATTTTATTTGAAAATGGAGGAATAAAACCCCATGCCTTACTTGGATTGCACTCAGAAAAAATTCAAGTTCTTGGTTATGAAGAACACACTATGCAGGAACTATTAGAGTTGGCGATAGATTATGCTAGAGATACTGCAGATGTTCGTTTTAATTTTTTTGTGACGCCTTCTATTGGCGCCTATTTAGATTGGATTGCGCAGAATAAAAAGATTCCGCGCTCGGTTTATTTGCGCAACTTAATTGAAGATGATATGAATAATAATCAAGAATACAAGAGTGGTATTGCCACTTTGTAGACTAGATTTTTCACAACGGTTTCTCAATAGACTTGTCGCACAATATCAACACTGTTTTTTTAATTTCTTTTACTTGGGTGACGAGCTTACCGCCTGATGCGTTTAGTTTTTCCCGCTTGCGAGTTAGTTGTTAATTGTTATATATTAAACTTAACCTAGTAGTATGGGTGTGATTATATTTTAATATGACTCTATTTAATCAATCACAAAAAAACAATGAAAAGCGCGTCAAGGGCGGATATATTGTAGTGGTTGTGTTGCTACTCTCCGCAGTTTTATTAATGCTGGGTTTGTCCATGGCCGCCAGAACCACCGAAGAAGTGTTTTTAACCAGTCAAGAACAAGACTCGGCTAGAGTTTTTAACGCGGCGGAATCCGGGGCTGAAGAAGCGTTGTATAAGTTAGAAACCGGAGGAGCTACTGTAACGACTTCGGCGCCCACAAATATTTCAGTAACTAGCGAATTGAACGATTCTAATATTAACGTTACCGGTGAATTATTAAGTACTCTCGATAATTATGTCCTAGAAGAAGGAGCAACTTTGACAATTCCTTATAACGGACAAGCTCCGGTCTTAAGTTGGCCAAATTCAAATTGTGATCAAGGAGCTTTGCTCATTACTTTATATCATTACAATGGAAGTGCTTACGATGCATATCATGTGGGCTTGAAGAAAAAAGATGATGGCACAGCATCTTGCTCCAATGTTAGCGATTTTACGGCCACAAGTGAACTTGGTTATAACGATAATACTACTCTCAATCACACATTATTTGGGTTATCGAGTCTTACAAATGATGACTTCTTCCGCGTTACCGCTCTTTATAATAATGTTACCTTTTCTTCTATCACTAATGGTGGTTTTCAACGAATAATTTCTACTGCTAATGATAAAAATGATGGAGCCGGTCAAGGAAGCGAAACACGCACAGTGGAAATTATTCGCTCTCACCCGGGTTACGCTGGCATTTTTGATTACGCCCTATTTAGCGGAGGAAATATAGTAAAGTAATAAGCAAGAAATATTTATATTGTTTTTTAAGGAGCAAAGTATGCCTGCCACAGCACTTGATATTGGATCTTACTCAATCAAAGCCATAGCCGGTTCACCCGGTCAAAAAATTAAAGTTAAAACTGTGGCGGAAGCTTTTAACACCGTTGGCGTGGCCGTCCCCACCGATGAGGGTATGGTAGACAAAATGATTAAGCTTTTAGATGCGGTTTTTACCGAACATAAATTGCCCACCAACGATGTGAGATTGGCCCTCCCGGAAACGGTTGTTTCCACCAAAGTCATTGCTATCCCCTCTCTAACCGATGCGGAATTAGCCAGTGCTATTTCTTGGCAAGCAGAACAACACATTCCTATTCCTCCAGACGACTTGGCTTTGGAGTATGAAGTTTTGGAGCGTCCACCCAAAAATTCCAATTTACCTATGAAAGTTTTATTGGTTGGCGTTAGAAAACAAGTGGTGCAAAAATACGTGGATATGTTAAACAGTTTAGGCATTGAGCCAACCATTATTGAATCACAAATGTTAGCCATTATTCGTTCTCTTGGCTTTGAACCAGCCGATCCTCCCACCTTGGTTGCTCACATTGGAGCCAGTAGCATGCACGTGGCGGTAGTTAACAACCTAATTCCTGAAGTAATTTTTGGTCATCTCTCCGGAGGCTTTTTGCTCAATAAAGCTCTTCAGCAAACGCTAGGTCTAGATTCGGCACAGGCCGAGCAATACAAAGTCAGTTTTGGTTTGGATCCCGCTCAATTTGAAGGAAAGGTGGTTTCAGCCTTAACTCCAACAGTTAATTTATTAATGGGAGAAATTCGCAAGACTCAGCAATTTTACAATGGTGCAAACCCTCAAACGCCCATTAAAAGAGTGGTTTTGACCGGAGGCACTGCGGTTCTTAAAAACTTTGTTCAATATATTGCTCAGCAATTGGGGCTGGAAGTGATGGTGGCATCACCTTTTGCAACAGCAAGTGGAAGCATTCCGGAAACAATTAATCAGCCCGGCATGGCTGTGTGCATGGGCCTACTAGGTAGAGACTAAATATGTATACTATTAATTTTGTTCGCAAACGCCGGAAGGAACTTTCTAAAGTTGAAGTTCAAGATGCAAAGTACTTAAAATACTCAATTCTAATTGTTGGAGCCAGTTTGGCTATCTTTTTATTGGTGATTGGCGCCAGAATGACTTTTAGTATTTTGGAATCAACTACCAATGCTTCAATCAATACTTTAATGAAAAATATTGAAGCGAAAAAAGAGATTGAAGAACAATATGTCATTTTTATGGCAAAGGTTAATGTGTTGACCGATCTTTTTGAGCAGCGCAAGCAAAAACAAGAGGCGATTGCCTATTTTTCCAGTCTCTTTGATTCAACCATTAAGATCAGTCAATTAAATTATGATGGTGAAAACAATTTGTTATCTTTCACTCTTTCCACCCCATCCGTCTTTAAGCTTGAATACATGTTTGAGACTTTGCGCTCAGCTAATGTTAAAGAAAAATATCCCACCTATACCGTTTCTCGTTTAGGTCGAGAACAACTCGGTTCCTATGGTTTGGCGATTTCACTCCCACTTTCAACCAGAGAATTACCGGAGGTTGGTGAAACTTCACCCTCCAACCAGCCGCCCGAAGATGCCCTGCAAGCAGGTGATGTTCCAGCCAATACGGGCGCAACTTCTCCGGATAATGCCGATTCTCCAACTGATCAAAGTGAGTTTCAAGGATTTTAATCATGTTGCAAAAATCTAGCACTCAACCAACAAATTTACGTCTACTCTGGGTTACCAGAAGATCTTTTGTTATTTCTTTACTAATGATCATTGGCGTGGCGGTATTGGTTTTTTCTTTTATTATTCCGCAATTTAATGAAGCTTTAGCTAAGTATGCGGATTGGCAAGCAGCAGTGAAAAAAGAAGAACAATTGCAAAAAAAACTTCAAGAATTAAGTGATAAAGAAGTTTCGCCGGATTTTCAATATGAATCAATTGTTAATCAGGCCCTACCGGATAGAAAACCGCTAATGGAATTGATTCAAAGTTTGGACTCGCTTTCTCGAGAAACAGGCGTGATTATTGAACAATTTACATTGGAACCTGGCTTGGTGGCTACTCAATCTGCTCAAGCTGTAGCACCAACTGCCAAAGACGGAGCGCTAGAATTGGAATTTACGGTTTCCGGGACTTTTGCTCAATTGAATGATTTCATGTCACGCATTGAGCAAGTAACACCCTTTACAACTTTATCTAAGTTGGGCATCAGTGGAGAAATTACCAATTTTGAAGAAGATCAGCGCTTTACAGCCAGACTTTCATCTCAAACTTATTATTTCACCAAATCCGTAAGTGCGGGGGTGAGTTCTGCTTTACCGGATTTATCACCAAAATCCGAATCAATTTTGCAAGAACTTCAGAAATATGCTCAAATTACCGTGCCGGTTCAAACCGAAGTGATTGAGGGAGAAGACAAACCCTTTGGTGAAACTTATGATCCGTTTGCCGGAGAATAAATTGTGTTTTATTGGTCAGATATTTTAGACTTGTCGCGCAATAACAAAACGCTCAGAATTTTTCCTGTTTGTGGCTTAAATCTATTGAATGTTTGGAGTTGGAAAATAATTATTTCCAGTTATTGAGCAATAAGAACTAAGCAGTTTCTTCTTCCGGTTCAGCAATGGTTACTCTCACAGCCACACCCTCTTTGACAGCTCTGATTTTGCAAATAGTGCGAATGGCTTGAATAACCGAACCGTTTTTGCCAATTACTCTTCCCACATCCTCACTATGAGTGCGAATGGAATAAACCGAGCCTCGATCGTCTTGGGTTTCGATAATTTCCACTTCTTCAGGATGTTGCACTAAATGAATGACTATGAACTCAATTAAATTTTTCATAAGTATTTGGGCAGATATTACTACTAAACTACTATTTTTTTAATT
>CAZTME010000056.1:0-7355 GCA_964614795.1 uncultured Pseudomonadales bacterium
ATTTTGTTAAAGGAAAGAGAGATATTTTTGCTGATGAAAGAACCGTTCTCACACAAACTAGAGTTCTTATTGGGAATGAAATTATTGATAAAATCTCTTTCAGAGCAAAATCAACTGAATCAAAAAATGAAAACAAAATAGATATTCTACGATGTATTTTGGTTAAATTATTGAATTTCGCGGACAATATCTCCAGACAAACCTATTTAAAAAGGAGAATTTCTTTATCTTTCTTACTATCTTCATATGGAAAAAACAGTCTTCAAGAGGCCATTCAACATAGATTACCTGATGATATCGAAGAATTCATTTCTTTTTCTTCTCCTGAAAATGAGGAGTTATTAATCGATTTTTCAACAGAAACACCTCAAAATGCGATAGGTGAAAGTGGAGAGTGGTTGAAAAAGAGAAAAAAGAACAGGTTGTTAGCTTCAGAATGGATGCGTTTAGCTAAACAACAAGCTGGTGTACCCTGGTTAATTACTACAATTGCAACCTTATTTGTAGAAAAATGGGAGCTATTAAGTTATGTAATGTTTAATTTATTCACATTGAAAAATAATTGTCGAGAATTACCAATAAAAATTAATGATCAAGCAACTGGAATGCACATTCATTTTTGGATTCGAAGAGATTCTGTCATTGAAGATATTATTTCACTTGGCGAATTGTTGAGGGATTTTTCCAAAGCCAATATTGTTAAACACATAATCCCAGCATCAGCACCCACTTCAGAAGCTAGAGAGGAAGATGGAATCAATAGTCTTGGATATAATTATGCGCAACAACTAAGACAACATCGGCTGATTAGAGATTTATCGCAAATGTTTATGAGAGTCAATCATTCTGCTAATCACGCAGATCATCCCAATTCAATTACTCTAAAAACTGACACGGGAGCGAAAATGCAAATTTCGTTCTCTAAACTTGACGAGAATGTTAATTTAGATGAGATTCATGGAAGAATATTTGGCTGTAAAAAACCGGTAGAATTGGCAGATGATTACACAATTAAGAGATCCCGTGGAACAAACAGGGTTTCAAAGCATATATTTAAGCCTGGATAATAATTCAATTTCATCTCAAAACAAATTAAACTTCTTAATTATCCCACCCCTTTGCGGTTGGGAGAGGATGTGTTACATTTCAATTGTAGTGAGATAGATTTCAAAAGTCGGTCTTGTACCAAATAAAGATCTGGATTGAGGGTTTTTTAAAACCTGCTATTCTGTTTTTTTATTTATATTTAAATGAGATGGTGGATAATAGATAGAAATTGAGCCAACGTATTGATAAAAATGAAATTTTGAAACAAAAATTATTAAATTTTGGAAAGGCAACTATGAAAAAAGATGTTATTTTTCAATTAATCAAAAAAGAAGAGAAGCGTCAAAAGCAAAAAATCGGCCTTATTCCTTCAGAAAACAATACCTCACCTGCGGTCAGCGCGGTTTTGGATAGTTGTTTGTCCAATAAATATTCGGAAGGTTATCCTTTTAGGCGTTATTACGAAGGCAATCAATTTATTGATGAAATTGAGTCTTTGGCTCAAGAAAGAGTGAAAACATTGTTTCAAGTGCCTTATGTAAACGTTCAACCATATTCCGGCAGTCCGGCCAATCTAGCCATTTATTTTGCCTTGATGAAGCCTGGAGAAACGCTCATGGGTTTGAAATTATCCAATGGTGGTCATCTCACTCATGGACATCCTAATGTCACAGCTTCTGGCACATTTTATAAATCGGTTCAGTATGGGGTCAAAGAGAACGCCAGAATTAACTTTGAAGAAGTAGAAGAGTTGGCCAAAAAACACAAACCCAAAGTGATTGTGGCCGGTAACACCGCTTATCCTTTCGAACTGGAGTTTGCCAAATTTAGAGAAATTGCCGATCAAGTTGGCGCTTGGCTGGTGGCGGATATTTCTCATGTCACCGGCTTAGTGGTTGGCGGACAACATCAAAGTCCGGTGCCATACGCCGACGTGATTATGTCTACCACCCATAAAACATTTAGAGGACCAAGAGGGGCAATGATTATGGTGACTCAAAGAGGTATGGAAAAAGACCCTGAACTTGGAAAAAAAATCGATAGCGCCATAATTCCTGGTTTGCAAGGTGGCCCCCATAATGCCACCACTGCCGGAATTGCCATTGCGGCCAGTGAAGCCCTAACTCCCGAATTTAAAAAATACGCCAAGCAAATTAGAAAAAATGCCGACACTTTGGCAAATGCTCTGCAAAAACACGGATTGGACTTGGTGGGAGGTGGTACGGAAACACATTTGATGGTGATTGATTTAACAAAAATTGGTGTGGGTCTGGGCGTGCAAACCGCTTTTGCTATGGATGTGGCCGGCATGTATGCCAATAGAAATACCGTGCCAACCGAACAAGGCTCCCCATTTTATCCCTCCGGAGTGCGAGTGGGAACACCACTGGTTACAACCAGAGGCATGAAGGAAGCGGAAATGAAACTTATAGCAGGTTGGATCAAGAAAGTGGCGGAAAGAGTGGGGGAGCGCTGGCCGGTCTTGCCCCAAAAAGGCAGGCAAGAATACATCAAAACTTTCAGGCAAGAAGCGTTGAAGGATAAAGAATTGAAGATTATTTCTCAAGAAGTAAAAGAGTTAACAAGCAACTTTCCTCTTTTTTCCTGGTGAGATTTACCGAAAACTTCTTTAGAGTTGTCGCGCAATAAGAACATGAATAAATTTGATATATATTTTGGAACATTTTCAAGGCGCTTGCGACTGATAGTAGCTAAAGCTACTTGAGGGAGCAAGCAACGTATGAAAATGAACAAAAGATGAGCAAATGAATCGTGTTGTTATTGTGCGACAAGTCTTTTTTATCAATTTGGCTCTTTTTTTCTTTGTACAACGAGTCTGTTGACTCAATCGAATATGCGCATCGGTGTTAGTGTGCCTTGCAAAAATCATAATAAAACCAATTTTTGATATAGCAAACTCAAAACTGAATGACACTTTCTTGTTGCTCGCTCAATTTGGTTTGAGACCTGTAAAACTGACATTTGCTTTGAAAGTGTAATCGTTATTGAGTGAATGACAGTATTTGTAAAACCGGCTCTTTTGTTTGAATGATTTTTCTTGATAATTCGTCGCCGAGATGAAAGCCTTTTTTTTCTAGATTGTCTGCAAAATTGGCAAGATCTTGGCCTTTTTTGGCATGCACTTCAACAATGATTCGCTCGATTTTAGCCAACAGATTATTTTTACTTAAATCGGCAATTATATCCCATTCACTACCTTCAGCATCCAGTTTTAATAAATCAATTTTATTGCGTTGGTGAGGGCGAAGTTTTTCAATGATTAACTCACTTAATCTGGCAGAAGGCACGCTAACGGGAATCATCCCTTCTTGAAATCCATTCCAAGCACCCGCAAAAAGTGATGAAGACATTAGCCAATCTTGCTCTTGATCTGCAAAAAGTGTTACGTGAGAACTCGAATTATTTGTTAAAGCTAAATTTCTCAGTTCAACATTACGCACTCGATTTTCAAGACAATTCTTCTGAAGAAATTTGAAGTTTAAAGGGTGCGGTTCGATGCTTAAAATTTGACTATCGGGATATAAATGTTTGAAATACAGAGTGGTTAATCCAATATGGCCGCCGGCATCAATAATTAATGGTGTGTCGTTATCGAACTCGCAGTAATAGCAGTGATTAGTAAATATTTCTCGCTTGAGTTTATAAAATTCATCTTTGTTTTGAAAAAAAATTGTGTAATCAAAAAGTGTGGTTTGAAGCATTGGAAATTATTTTTCTAATCAAATTAATTCATGTTCTTATTGCGCGACAAGTCTAATAATTTGATCTTCTCCTGAGAAAAAATCAGCTAAAAATTCTCTATCTAAGTTATCTGATTAGTTTCAGCAACAAGTTTATTATAACTGAAAATCGCATGATGCATTTGGCATGACGATTATAGATTGCCGGAGTAAACTCAAAATCAAATTACAGATTAGAAGTTCAAAACTCATTTTTACTCAATTGATCAATTGAGTAGTCATCAATTCCTCTTGAGAACTCAAATTTTTTTAGCATCAGTCTGAAATAGACTCGATACTTTCTGAAGTATGTATTCCTTTAGCAGAATCGAAGACAAAATGTGAACTATGGTAAAATTTTCCAAGGAAAAAATGCAAAAACAATTACAAAGATTAGTTGGTGCTCATGTGAGTGCTTCGGGTGGTGTTCACAAAGCGATTGAACGAGCACACAGCATTGGCTGTTCGTGCGTGCAAGTCTTTTCGGGCAGTCCTCGGGTTTGGGCCAAAGGCGATTTGAGTAAATTAAGTAGGGAAAAAATCGCTTCAGAGTGTGAAAAATATGAGGTTAAACCAATCTTTACCCATGCGCTTTATTTGGTAAATTTGGCTAGTGAAAATCCGGAATTAATAGAAAAATCTCTCAATTCTTTAACCTATGAATTAAATTTTGATGCTCTCATTGGTGGGGCAGGAGTGATTGTTCACTTGGGGAGTCATAAGGGTTTGGGTTTTGCGGCTGTCCGCGAACAATTGGTTGCTCTCCTAGATCAATTATTGGCAAAAACTCCAACTCAATCCAAATTATTAATTGAAAACGCGGCCAGCCGCAACGGCAAAATAGGCGGGGATTTACACGAAATTCAATACTTACTCACTCAGTTGGAAAAAAAAGGAAAATGGGTGACTAAGAAGCGAGCAGGCTGGTGTTTTGATACTTGTCATGGCTTTGCCGGTGGATATTATTTGGGTGCTAAACCTCCCAATTTAGAGCAAGTCTTAACTTCAGAAAAAAATCAATCTACTCAAGCTCCTTTAGTCTCTCAAAATATCTCATCATCACCAATATCAACTGACCGGGAGAAACTTCATTCTTCCAAATTTGAACATTCTTCAACGATTCAAAATTCGCTTTTTTCATCAGTTGAGAAAGACAAAACTCCTCTTTCGGCCTATCAAACAATTAAAAAATTAGATTTATTTAACACTCTAACATGCATTCATGTAAATGATAGTAAAGATGTTTTGGGTAGCAACAGAGACAGACATGCCAATTTGGGAGAGGGTTTAATTGATCCCGAAGATTTGCATTGGTTTTTAACTCAAGAGGAACTATTAACGATTCCCGTTATTTCCGAAGCGCCCGGTTTTGACAATCAGGGTCCGGATAAAGAAAATATCGATAGACTTAAGAAGTTGATTGGCTAATTTATTCTTTATCTTTTTATTTGATTTGTCGCGCAATATTAGACTTGTCGCACAATAACAAAACGGTTTCTTTGTTTATCTTTTGGCCATTTTCTGTGTTGCTTGCTCCATCAAGTAGTACGGGCTACTATCAGTCGCAAGCGCCTTAAAAATGAGCCAAAATCTATATCAAATTAACTCATGTTCTTATTGCGCGACAAGTCTAATATCACGGCCTCTTTGTTCATCTTTTGTGTCTTCAAAACTAAGACTCGAGTTATTTGATCAATCGAATTTTCAGATACAACAAGAAAGATCATAATAAATCAGAGATTTTAATTTAACCCTCCTCACATAAATCCCAGACCATCAAATCACCTGGGCATTGAGGAGCCACAAGGTTTGCTGTATTCAAGCTTCACTCTCTAGGTTAAAATACAGTCTATGTATCTTTTTGATGGTCAAGTGGAATCGGAATTATTGGAAAAAGAACTGGCTTCTAAAGTTAGCTCTAGACCTCCAAGTGAAACACCGGTTTGTATTGCCGCCATTGTTTTTTGGGAAGATCCCTCCAGTCGACTATATTCGGAGTTGAAGAAGGCTGCGGCGCAGAGAATAGGAATTACCTACAGATTGGAAAAATTTTCGATGACAGACGAATCGGCGCGCGTGGTGGCCGCGATTGATCGATCCAACAGGGAATGGCAAGTCACTGGTGTGATTGTGCAAAAACCGAGTAAAAAAACTTGGATGTCAATTACGGGTCGGTCGGAAATGGAGTATGAATTGTGGTGGCGCACTTTGGTCAATGCTATTACGCCTCGTAAAGATGTGGACGGCCTTCATCCCAGCACAACAGAGGCGATTGAAAAAGGTTATTGGCAAGCGGATAAAAGAGTTTTGCCGGCTACTTGCGGTGCGGTTCTACATGTTTTAGATGTTGCAAAAAAGCAACTAAATCTTGAATCTTTTGGCAAAGTTGCCGTACTTGGAAAATCAGATTTAATTGGCATTCCCATTACTCATATTTTATCTAATTTGGGGTGCGAAGTAAGTTTAATGGGTAAAAGAGAATTAACTTCTTTAATTGAACAAAAAATTTTTCTGAAGAATTTCAACACAATTATTACCGCCACCGGTGAAGAGGGTCTGGTCAATGAAAACTGGCTTTCACCCGACTCAATATTAATTGACGTGGGTGAACCCAGGGGAGATTGCACTAAAAAAGCCTATGAAGCAGTGGCTTTTGCTTCACCTGTTCCCGGTGGAGTAGGACCTTTGACTGTTTGCATGCTCATGAAAAATGCTCTTCAATTGGCCGGTGTGGTATAATGCCAGTTCTGTATTAAATTTGGTATCGCATCTTTAATCGTCCTGAATTTTTAAGATGTCGGCACCATTTCTTCGGAAATGAAGAAAAAACAAGGACTTATATGAATACAACTTTACTGGATCTTAATTCATTGCCTAACAAAGCTCCAACCTTTGATCTTGTGGAACTATTTGAAGCCGGATGTCATTTTGGCCATCAAGTGGATAAATGGAATCCCAAGATGAAGCGCTTTATTTATGGTGAGAAGGGCAAAGTTCACATTTTTGATTTGGAAAAAACAGCCTCTCAATTAACTTTAGCCTATAACGCCGCCTATGAATTGGGCAGATTGGGAAAAACTTTAATTGTTGTGGCTACGAAAAGACCTTTTCGAGAAATGATTGTCAATGAGTGCGAGACTAATGGCGTGATGTGCATTTCCTCACGTTGGTTGGGAGGACTTTTGACCAATTGGGAACAAGTGAAAAAATCGCTGAAAAGAATGTTGGAAATTGAAAGAGGTTTGGAAACGCCTTGCCGCCGCGCGCGCCGTCCTCGGCTTCGGTCTCGACCTGGTAACCGGCGCGGCGCAGGGGCGCGGCCAGGGCTTCAATTTCTTCGCTATTCCAATGGAACAGGTAGATACGGGCGGCCATGAAATTCCTCTGCGTGTATGATAATCGAACAGGTGTTCTGTGTCAAGGCGCGCGCCGGCTTGGGAGTGGATAGACAAGTGGACTTATCATGTCGGCGCCGGTTTGGCAGCCAACGGCAGCGGGCTTTAGCCCGCTGCCTGGCGCGTTCAGATCAGGTCAGACAGTGGGCTTCAGCCCATTGTGGCCCACAAA
>CAZTME010000057.1:0-7322 GCA_964614795.1 uncultured Pseudomonadales bacterium
TGTTGAGCTTGTTTGTAATTCGGTTAAAACCGCTTCTCTTAATTGACCGCCATTCACAATTTTGCCATTAACCACAAAAGAAGGCGTGGAAGAAAGCCCAAGCTGATTAGCAACACTCAAGTCTGATTCAACAAAATTAGAAGCTTCTTCACCGGAAAAATCAGAATTGAATTGTTCTTCATTTAATTTTAAATCTCTTGCATAAGCAAGAAATTTTTCTTGTAATTCTTTTTCCGATAAAGCTTCCCACTCCGATTGATTGGTGAACAATTTATCGTGAAAATCCCAAAAAGCGTCTTGTTTTGCAGCCGCTTCGGCTGCTTTGGCTGCAGAAAATGCGTTAGGATGAATACTCTCAAGAGGTAAATGCCTAAAAACAAGTACCACTTGATCGCCAAATTCATCTTTAACAGCCTTGACTAAGGGTGCTGTCGCTTTGCATGCCGGACATTGAAAATCACTAAACTCAATAATTTCAACCGGTGCCGCACCTGGTTCGCCTAAAATGTGACGACCCCCAGACCTGGCCAACATGGCGTTTTGAGTTTTTTGTTCGTCTGTTATTTCTGTCGATTGATCAACATTGCCAAAAAACCAACCAATTCCCAATATCATCAAGACCGTAAAACCGATGGTGATGAGCAATAAAGGTAAATTTTTCATTTTTTCTCCTATTCTAATGGCCAAACTTGTTTGTTTGTTTCCGTGTCTATGACAATAATGGCAGCTGTAGGACAACTTTGAGCGGCCAACAACTTGGTTTCATCATCATTGCCATCCTGAGAAATTACTCTTGCTAGTTGTTCCTCGTCAAGCTCAAAAACTTCAGGAGCAATAAAAACGCAAGATCCGGCCGAAATACATTTATCACGAATTACTTCCACTCGATACTTACCAATTTGTTTTACCTTATTAACTGACTTTGAATTATCAGTTTGATTATTTTGAATGTTTGAGTTGTTGTTTTTATTCATGTTGCTTTCTTTTGATAATTTTGAATGTCAATAAAACTTACCTTAAAAAAATTTTTCGTGATGAATCCTATCTTGAGAGATGCCGGCATTCTGCAACATTTCGCTCATTTCTTCTATCATCGCCCGATTGCCACACAAATAATAACCGGCCGGATTCAGAATCCCGTGAGTATTCATACAATCTGTAACTCTCCCTTGACAGAGTGACCAAGATTCACTGGGCCTAGATATCACCGGATGAAAGGAAAAATTAGGAAAATCTTGAGCCAATTTTTGAAACTCCAAAGTCCAAAATAATTGATGATCATGTCGCATGCCCCAATATAAAATGATTGGCCGAGTGTCTTTTTTCACTTGCAGAAGATCTTGAATCATTGAGTAAAATGGCGCTACACCAGAGCCGGTCGCCACAAAAACCAAGTTGGGCTCTTGTGTTGCATGGTCTTCTTGGGCTAGTACAAATCTTCCCAGCGGACCCATTACTTCCACCTCTTGACCGAAAGTTAAATTTTTTAAAAAATTTGCCCCAACACCATTGGGTGATAAATCAACCAATAATTCAAAACCGTGGTCGATGGCCGGAGAGGAACAAATCGAGTAAGCTCTTCTTTCTCCTTTTTCGGAAACTTTAATGGAAACATATTGGCCACTTAAAAATGGCAACGCATAGGGACTACGCATTTCGAACATAAAATGAGTAAAGGCTTCATTCAAAACCACTTTATCTTCCAGTACGGCAGTCCCTTTAATTGGAGGCAAAAACTTAATTGGCATGAAGCTGCAATATACTTGAATAATTTATTTCTGACAAGAGGACCTATGAAACGAATTCAAAGCCAATATTTTTTATCGCTGATTCAAGATACTCAAACCAGTTGGCAGATTTTTTTTCAATTGATTTTATTAATCTGATTCTTTTCTGAAATACTTATCCAATATAGAAACTATAAATAAATTATGCTTAAAGATTAGACTTTCCACGCGCTTACTCTCGGGTTTTTAGATTGTTACAAGCAGAGTTTGCACTACTGCGTAGTGACTCCTCCATCCCCAAGGGACCTTAAGGTCGGGGATTTAAGGGATGTGGGTTACAAATTTTCAATCAATTTAGCAAAATGTTCTTCACCATACCATAAACCCAGTGCCATTTTAATAATGATGGTATATTCTTCTGTTCTGTCTAAAAAATTTTTGGTTAAAAGACCAATAAAACCCTGTTTTTGTTTAATTTGATCACCGTTCATCAGCTGAGCCCCCACTTCTCCCATTTCCATACCGGCTAGAATTTTTTTGGCTATTTTGTTTGGAATTTTAAATCTTGCTCCAGCGGATTCAAAAAAACCTCTTTCATGATCATAAACGCAAGTCCAAACGGTTGACCATAATTCATCATTTAATTTTTCTACACCACCTTCCAAACCTATCCCAAGAATCGGCAATTTTCCATCTTGATAATTTTTAACTTCTATTGATGAAAGTATATTTAAGCCTTCGTGAAAAGCCGATTGAGCTCTATTTCTTGCACCCTCTCTCGTTTCTTCGTCTGAAAGTGGTTGGGAGGAAATGCCACTGGGAACATCCAAGCCCGTAACTTTTATGTCCGGCCAATTTTCACTAGCTGCATTAATGGTAGCATTGATTTTAACCGGATTTTTAGAACCTACGAATAAATACATTTTAACTTTCTAAGCCAATGGATTTGTGCGCAATAAGAAGATGAATTAATTTAATGTGGATTTTTGGAATATTTGTTTAAGTACTTTTCATAACTACAAATAGTGAGCATAGATTTTATATCACATGTGTATCTGTAAAAATAGGATTATTTTATGATAACTATCATTCCTGATAACATACCTAATTTGTTATGATTATTGCTTAGCTGAACCACTTTCATTCATTAAAGCCTTTTGCAAAGTTTGAATTGGTAAACTCAAACAAAGTTTGCGATTGGGAGAAATTTGCTCAAGACCCAGTTCTTTCATCAAGCTTTCAAGGGAAATGTGTTGCAAATCAGAAATCTTTTTACCAATGATTTTTTTCGACAAGACACTCATTGATGCCGTACTCACCGCACAACTTTCTCCATCCCAGCCAACCGCTTTTATTACTCCCGATTCAATTTGTAAATAAATTGTGAGCTTATCTCCACAGAATGAATTTTTATGAGAACTTTTGTGAGTATACTCATTCAACTCTCCACGATGAGCCGGATTTTTTACTTCTTCAAGCAGTTGTTCTTGATATAAATCTTCTGACATTAAACCTCATATCTGATTAAAAATTGATTTAACTTTTTTGAGTCCATTCATAAGTGCTTCGATATCTTCTTCTGTATTATATATGCCTAAACTTGCTCTGATTGTTGAAGGTAGACCCAAATGAGTATGCAAAGGCATGCAACAATGATGTCCGGATCTTACCGCCACATTCTCCGAACTGAGGACTTGTGAAACATCATGTGCGTGAACACTTTCATAAATGAAAGAGACAGAGCCGATTTTATTAGTTAGATCGATTGGTTGAAGAAGTTTCAATTCTGCAATAGTGGATAATTTTTTTAGTAATTGGTTCAGTAAATTAAACTCATGTTCTCGAATCTTGCGCCAACCGATTTCGGTCAAATATTCAATTGAGGCTGCCAAACCAACAGCACTGGCAACGTCTGGAGTACCCGCTGTAAATTTATCATTTAAATCTGAAGAAAAAGTGGTATTAGTGACACTCACCTCATCAATCATACCTCCACCAAATAGCCAAGGGTTCAATTTTTCTTGATTTAAAATATTTTTTTTAACTAATAATCCGCCTATTCCCATTGGGCCGTATAACTTATGACCGCTAAAAGCAAGAAAATCGACGTCTAAGTCATGGAAATTAATTGGTATATGAGCAACCGCTTGAGCACTGTCCAACACAATTAAACAATCGGGAGAATATTTTCTGACAATTTGAGAGATTTGATGAATGGGATTGATTGTACCTAAAACATTGGAAACGTGAGTTAAAGCGAATATTTTTATTTTTCCATGATGTTGAGAAAAAATGTTTTTAATTTGGTCTAGCATCAATTGTCCATTTTCATTTATGTTAATGGTCAAAAATTGAGCCTGAGTTTTTTTTGCTAATTGTTGCCAAGGCACAAAATTGGAGTGATGCTCCATGATCGTAGTCACTATCAAATCGTTGGCGCGCACGTGGCGTGAATCCAGACCCAGCGCAACTCCATTAAGTGCTTCGGTGGTATTGCGGGTGAGAATTAATTCCTGGGCGTGCGCGCCAAAAAAATTGGCAATTTTTTTTCTGGCTTCTTCCCAAGCCCGAGTACTTCTCTCCCCCAATTCATGAATACCTCTATGAACATTGGCGCAATCATGTTCATAATATTGAGTAATCGCGTCAATAACAGCCTGCGGTTTTTGAGTGGTGGCGGCACTGTCCAAATAATGAAGATTATTAATTCCGGATTTTAAAAAAATTGGAAAATCTTGCTTAATATTATTCATAAAAATGAATATGAACTTCCCACGAACTTACGCTCGGGTTTTTAGATTGTTACAGGCAGAGCTTGCGCTACTGCGTAGTGACTCCTCCATCCCCAAGCGACCTTAAGGTTGGGGATTTAGGGGGGGTGGGTTAAATTAGTTGATGATAAGTAATTTTATCACAAATTGATCTTATGTTATCATTCATTTTTTGGTGATGACATTTTCAATTTTTCTTGATATAGTCATAAATTATATGAATAAAGTCAGCATTGTCGATTATTTGCAAAAACTCGAATTTTTTAAATCATTTCGAAGCGATCAGCTAGAGAAAATTTCTCAACATGCAACAATCATTCGCTTTTTGCCGGGTGATCTATTAATTAAGCAAGCTGAGCCCATGACTCATGCATATATTGTTATTGAGGGTTTAGTTAAAGTTTTTCGTTATTCTTCAGAAGGCAATCCCATCCATATTGCTCTTATCGGAAAAGAAGGGATTGTGGGAGAGCTATCTTTGCTTGATCGAGAGCCACCAACAGCTTCAGTTCAAGCATTAAAGGCTACAAAAGCCATTCAAATTTGTGAAAAACATGTTCGTGATTCATTAGAAGAACATCCTGAAATTGCCTTAGATTTGATTTCCTTATTAACCAAAAGAATTAGAGCGACAAATGATTTATTGGAATCGGTCAAATCAGAATCATTGCAAGAAAGAACTTTACAAACAATTCATAATCTTGCTCATCATTTTTCAGATGGCGTAATTCCTTTAAGTCACGAAGAGTTGGCTGAAATAGTCGGAGCCAGCAGAGCCAGAGTCAGTGAAGCTTTAGAAGAATTGGTAAAACAAAAAATCATTCAACAACGAAATAGACAAATTATTATTCTGTAATTTTCAAAACATTATTCTTGATTAATAAAAATTGAACTACCACGGACTTACGTCCGAGGATTTTCTAAGCAGTATTAGAGATTTTCAAAATATAACTATCAAAATTATCCATTATTAAAAAAATAGCAAATACAAAAAAATGACGCATTAAGTTTGGATGTCCTTCAAGCTAAAAAACTTTTGATTAAAAGTTTTTTTGCCTGTGTTCGATTCAATCCTCTTGATTGTAAATAAAACATCTGTTCTTCATTCATATTGGAAACACTGGCCGCATGCGAACATTTTACTTCATCACTGAGAATTTCCAATTCCGGCACAGCTTTGGCTTGAGCTAATTGATCAAGCAATAAAACTCGTTCAGTCAAAAATGATTGTGAATCATTACAATTTTTATCAATCACAATTTTTCCAAGCAAAGAAACAGAAGATTTTCCTTGAGCAACAGCCTTAAGTGTCGTTGTCGCTTTTGTATGAGGTGCTTGATGATGGATTATCACCGAAACATTTTTTTTCTCACGATTTCTTAAATGAAAGTGACCGCAAATATTCACTTCTGCTCCCGGCACAAGCAGTTTGACGATGTAAAAGCCTTCTCTTTTAAGAATAATCTTTTTGATACCTTCTTGAGTTACTTCAATTATCTCGTGTTCACTCGCTCGTTCAATGGCATTGTTCGTCTTGTTCATATATCTGCAAATTTAACCTATACTACCTTCCATTTCATGATCAATCAAACGATTCATTTCAACAGCGTATTCAAGAGGAAGTTTTTTAATTAAACCATCAACAAAACCATGAATTACCATTTTGCGCGCATCTTCTTCGTTAATACCTCTGCTCATCAAATAAAACAATTGATCATCACCAATTTTTGAAACGGTAGCCTCATGTTGAATTTCCACCTGGTTGTTCAATATTAAGTCAGTGGGATAAGTATCGGATCTGGAATTTGAATCCAGTAACAAAGCATCACAAATCACCGTATTTTTACTATGATGAGCTTGAGGAGCTACTTGCACCAAACCTCTATAACTGGTACGACCGCCATCCTTGGAAATTGATTTGGAAATAATCGTTGAACTAGTGTGCGCAGCCAAATGAATCGCCTTCGAGCCCGTATCCTGATGTTGATTGGCTCCAGCCAACGCCATAGACAACGTCTCACCGGTTGCTCCTTCTCCAGCCAAGACAAAACCCGGATACTTCATTGTCACTTTGCTGCCCATGTTAAAATCTGTCCAGATCATCTTTGCTTCTTTTTCAACTTTGGCTCTTTTAGTAACCAAGTTGTAAACATTTTTATACCAATTTTGCACCGTAGTATATTGACAAAAACCGCCGGCTTTTACGTAAATTTCCACCACCGCACTATGGAGTGATCCCGAAGAAAATTGCGGAGCCGTACAACCTTCTACATAATGAACTTTAGCCCCTTCATCCACAATAATTAATGTTCTTTCAAATTGACCTGCGTTGGCGGAATTAATGCGAAAATACGTTTGAAGTGGCAGTGCCACACTCACTCCTTTGGGCACGTAGACAAACGATCCGCCGGACCAAACAGCGGTATTTAAAGCGGAGAATTTATTATCACCACTGGGAATTAATTTGGAAAAATATTCTTTAACTAACTCCGGATATTGTTTTAAACCATCATCCATGGAGAGAAAAATCACTCCATCTTTGGCAAAAACTTCTTTTAAAGATCCGTAAACAACTTCGCTATCATATTGAGCCTTAACTCCAGCCAATACCTCACGTTCAGCTTGAGGAATTTTTAAACGGTCAAAAGTTTCTTTAACTTCTTTGGGAACTGCATTCCAATCGCCGACTTGTTGATCCGTAGGTCGAAGATAGTAATGAATGCTCTCAAAATTTATTGCAGATAGATCAGCGCCAAAATTTGGCATGGGTTTTGCTATAAATTGTTTGTAGGCCTTCAAACGTAAGTCCAACATCCATTCCGGT